>CALMZT010001048.1 GCA_937870805.1 uncultured Chloroflexota bacterium | reverse complement strand
CGCTCATTGCCTTCGCTGTCGCCGTTGCAGAATGGGTTTGTTCGGCAAGCAAACTGTACTCGCCGAGCATATCGCCTTCGCGCAGATAGGCAAGCATCTCGGACTCATGGCTCTTAGGCGAGATGCGGCTTACACCGACAATGCCACTTTTGACGAAGAAGAGATTTTCGCTGACTTCACCTTGCCAGAGAATGATCTCATTGCGCTGATAAGTTCGCATCTCCAGTTTATCGGCAATTGCCTTGACTTGATCGTCAGACAAACCTTGAAATAAGCCGATCTGACGGAGGAACGCGCTGTTATCCAGGTCAAGCCGTGACCAGAAATCCTGTGGCAAACCCCGTGTAACGCGCCCTACTTTTGCCTTATAAACGACGCGGTAAAACACTTCGCCATCAACCAGCGCTTCATGGATGTAGCCCGATTGTTTGAGCGTATTGACCGTTGCACGTATTTGTGCAGAGTCTTTATTCACACCTTCCTGAATTTCCGACAGGCGTGCCTGCGTGCGCCGTGACAGCCAATTGATGATGTCGCGCTGCTCCTCTGGCATGTCGAGTACATCCAGTGGATTCAAGCCTTGAGCGGGTTCTGTTTTCGCGTCATCCGAGACAGCGGGGGTTTCCTGTGTACTCTTGCGCCGACGACCAGCGTTCAGCAAGTCGCGCAGTGAATCGTCAGACATATTCAACCTTTCGCTACACCCGTTGCGGACTGGTGAAATCCTAAGACATCAGGAGCGCTGCCGCCTTCTTCAGTCTTTGGGTGATGGTATGGTCAGGGTAACGAGTCACAAAGACCCCTGCGCTGCCGAGAATCATCATCTCATCCGAATGCGGCAAAATCGCGGCAACGTCGGCGTTATAAGTTCTTTCGACCTGCTTTTGCAGCGCCTCAAAATCTAAAACAGTCGGAGCTTTGTTCACGATCAGTGCCATGCGTGGAATGTCAAGTTTACGCGCGACTTCAACGGTAATCGCCGTGCCCTGAAAGTCCTGCTGGTCAGGGCGCAGGATAATCGCCAGCGCGTCAGAAATCGCAATCGACAGGATAGTTTCCTCATTCAAGCCGGGATGTGTGTCAATCACAAGCGCATCAAGATTCATTTTTTCCATCAAAGAGTGAAAACCGTCTGTCAACAAGCCGGGATCATAACCTTCACGCAGGATACGGGTGATTTCACCGACCTTGATGCTTGAAGAAATTAAGAAGATTGTACCCGTAACCCCAGCAGGTGTAACATCGTGAGCTGTTTGTTTGATGTCACATTTCCCCCATAAGTAATCATTGAGCGAATACTGCATCGCGTCTTCATTGAGACCAAACAATACATGAATACCGGGGGACATAATATCTGTATCGACGACACCCACACGCCGACCCTCAGCAGCCAGCAGCGTGGCAATGTTGGCGCTGGTGTTCGATTTGCCCGTTCCGCCTCGGTAAGAGTGTATCGAGATAATTTTTGACACAGCGTATTCTCCATCCAAATAGATAGGTGATTTGCACTAAGCAGGTTGATTATAACCCGTTCCTTACAAAATCCCTCGTTTAGTTCGTTTGCTAATGTTTCGATTATAACGTATAACAGGGTGAACTGCGCGTAGACCATTGTCTTTGAATCTGGACTTTCGCTTTGATGCTGTGTCCTGATATTGAGCCAATAGTCTCCTGTTTTTCTCCTTCTCTCCGCTGGCGGGGAGAGGGTTGGGAAGAGGGGTAAATTGAACCTATGAGCGAAAATCCTGTGAATATAGTTTTGATGTGGATATACGTGACCTGTGAGGAGTAGGGCAAGGCATGACGCAATATGTGTTGATGATTGAAGATGACCCCGATTTGGCGACGATCTTTTCTGCCGCGCTGGAACATTCGGGTTTCTCAGTAGAAGTTGCCAAAAACGGGAAACTTGCGATGCAGCGCTTGTCAGAAACGACTCCTGATCTCATCGTGCTGGACATGCACCTGCCACTCGTTTCCGGCGCACAAATCCTCACCCATATCCGTGCAGATCGGCGTCTTTCCAGAGTACCCGTCATTGTGACCACTGCCGATGCGCGCATCGGCGAGAGCATGGGTGAACTCGCCGACGTTGTGCTCATTAAGCCCGTCAGCTACCAGCAGCTTGCAGAACTGGCACAGCGTTTCCAAAGATAAGCCTTCAGGGCGATGGCATCAAAATCGCGAATTGGGTCAAGGGAGGTCAGAAACGTCATTGTCGGGGCGAATCGGTGTGTTCTCAAGCCTCAAAATAAGGCTTAATGGATTGATCTATGCCCGGAGTGCATTCCCGAAAACCGCTAAAATGCACTCCCCATTGCTGTCCACTTCAGTGGACGTGGCACTGCGGC
>CALMZT010001047.1 GCA_937870805.1 uncultured Chloroflexota bacterium | reverse complement strand
CATTACCATCGGACAACGGAACTGCCCGTTGAACATGTAATGCACTTTGGCGGCGTGGTTAATGATCGCGTCGAATGCCAGAAAAGCGAAGTTGATGGTCATGATCTCGGCGACAGGACGTAAGCCAGCCATCGCTGCACCAACAGCGACGCCGGCGATTGCCATTTCACTGATGGGGGTATCACGCACACGTCGTTCGCCAAACTTTTCCAGAAAGCCGCGCGTGACTTTGTGTGTGCCGTCCCATGCACCGACTTCCTCTCCCATGACGAACACGTTGTCATCACGTTCCATTTCTTCCATCAGTGCCATGCGGAGCGCCTCACGCATGGGGGTATTTTTATCAGCCATGTTGTTCCTTTTGAGTAGCAAGTTATCAGTTTACAGTTATCAGTATCGGAAAAGACACATTACTGAAAACTGAGAACTTTTTACTGAAAACTAGACGTAAATGTGCCGCACAAGATCTTCGGCAGTTGGGTTGGGGCTTTCTTCGGCGAACTTCTCTGTCTCCGCGACGGCGGCTTCCATTTCCTTTTCAATTTTTTCTAAGGTCGGACCGACGTCTGGATACAGTTCGCACAGCTTGTTCTTGAGCAGCGTGATTGGGTCACGAGCCTTATACTTTTCCAGTTCTTCAGAGCGCGCGGAATACATCTTGTCGGACATGCCGTGACCTTCGTAGCGATAGGTCATGGCTTCCAGCAGCACGGGTCCCTTTTTGCGCGCGTAATCCACCGCTTTCTGAACAGTATCATACACTGCGAACACATCCATGCCGTCAACCGGGTCAAAAGCCTTCATGTCGTAGGCAATCGCGCGCTTAATCAACTTAGTTTGCCCGCTGGCGGCTTCAATCGGCGTGCCCATGCCATAGAGGTTGTTTTCGATCAACCAGATGACGGGCAAATCCCATACCTGACTGATGTTCAGCGATTCGTGGAAGTAGCCGTTGTTGGTCGCGCCGTCGCCGATGAAGCACATCACCACTTCATCTTCGTTCTTATACCTGGCTTTGAGCGCAATCCCGGCTGCCAGCGGCAGATGCCCGCCGACGATGGCATAACCGCCCCAGAAGTTGTGCTCACGCGAGGCAAGGTGCATCGAGCCACCTTTGCCGCCGCTGACGCCAGTGGTCTTGCCATACATTTCTGCCATGATGCGCCTGGCATCGACGCCGCGCGCAATCGCCAACCCATGATCGCGGTAGGCGGTGATGACGTGATCCTGCGGGCGCAGCGCAGCTAATGCGCCGACGCCCGTTGCTTCCTGTCCATTGTACAGGTGCAGGTAAACCCCGCCGATTTTGCGTTGATGGAACAGTTCTTTGCTGCGTTCCTCAAAACGCCGGATCAGTACCATTTGTCGGTACCATTCCAGCAGCGTTTCCTTGTTCGGTATCGCCATTCCAGACTCCCAATAACCAGCGCGTACCAGAAGTGCGCGTTTGTGATATAGGATATAGTTTAACCGAAAACAAGCCGTCTCTCAAACGTTGGTTTTAGGTAATAGTTAACCTTCACCATAAGGCTAGAGGATAGAATGTCCCTTTCCCAGCATATTGGCTCAACAGGCAAGGCTAAAGATCGGTTGGCGATTGACCAAGCCCGCCACCGCCGCTACTCGTGCAGTATGGTGACGGCGATGGTTGCGATCCATCGGGCTCAAACACTGAAAACGGTGCTTTCGTCCAATCGTCTGTTCCACAATCACGCGAAAAGCCGAGAAGGCGGTGTTATGAGGTTGGGCTTCAGCCGGATGAGGCTTGCCGCGTGGTGTGCGTCGCGCAATAAACGCCAGCGGCGACAGCTTATCCATGCCCCGATAGCCCAAATCCCCGATAGCTCCCTGGTCAGCAGGCAGACGCACCAATACCCCCGACTGTTTCAGCAGGGTCAGATCCGGGGTGGGACCGGCAACGCTCCCCGAAGTATCGACAATTCGTCCCGTCTGTCCCTCCACCGTCACCTGACTTTTGAGGGTGTTTTGTTGCTGCTTGCCCGAAAAATGACGCTTATCAGGGGCTGGACGCGGCACACGCTGTTCAAAACTATCCACCCCCACTGCCACCTCAGGAATGGCGTGCAGCAAGGCGCTGAGTTGACGGCACCGTTTCTTGCCCGGATCAGGCAGGCGCATGGTGTCGCGTCCGGCTTGCTCCAAAAGCGGCAGGACACGCTCCAGCAGGCGGCTGACCGTCGAGTCACTGACCGCCAACAGGTCGCCCAAGACTTCAGGGATGGGATACAGCCGCAGCCCGACAAGTGTCAGCAGTACATGGTCGCGCTTTTCCAGTTCAAAGGGATGCCCCGCCCCGCTCGCCCGTTGCCGCTCAGGGCGTTGCAGGTGCTGATGCGCGGCTTCCAGATAACGCGGCAACACGTCCTTGACCAACTGGTCAAATTCCTGAACCGTGATCCCCGTACATTTCTGGAAGATCGTTGGCTGTTGACTGAGAAACACATCTTTCATAATCATGCGCTCAGTCTACACCTTTGTTTACCTTATTGTGAAGGTTAATCAATCGCCAAAGAGGTCAGCGTAGGCAATTCAGGGAAAAAAGACCATAGGCATTTCTAATACACGATGCGCAATTCTCATGAAGAGAATCAATGGATCTATTGCAACTTTGCGGCGCTCCATACGTAAAATTCAGCAAATAACAGGAGGATGACGCCGTGAGCGACATCAACGATCCAGAGCTTTATGAACGTGTCGAGCAAAATGTCAAACGCCAGAAAAGCAACTTGCGCTGGACTGCATTTGGTCTTAACGCCGCTTCGTTTCTGCTTTATCTGATATTCCTCATTGTGTCGTTGTCTGATCCCACCTCGCCCATTGCGAATATCCCGCCGCAGCGATGGGAAGTGTTCGTCGTGCCGCTGGGGTTATGGTTGATCGTGCTGGGTGTACACTTCGGGAGTGCATGGGCAGACAGCGGTAAATCAGATAAGGAATTTGCGGCGCGCGCCATGAACCAGGAACTTGGACGACAGATACTTGACGAAGCCTTACGCCGCGCTGCCGGCAAGCCCAAACGCGACACCTCACGCCTTGAAGACAACTACGTGACCATCAACGACGAAGGCGAAATCGTCCCGCTTAAGGAAGCGGAAGACCAGCGCCGTGATTTGAATTCGTAAGTTACGTGAGGGCGCCGAGAGAAACGTGAAGCTGGCGCGCTGCTTCGAGATGCAGGGGCATTTGCAGTTGTTCTAACAGACGAACGGTCTTCTCCAGGGTGTTCATCGCCACGCCGGGTTCACCGCGTATCGCGTGCATGTGTGCCAGCGCCAGCATCGCATCGGCAGTAAACGGCAGGCGCGAATACAGCAGGTGCATGTCGATGCCGCGATTCATGATTTCCAGCGATTTATCCCATTCGTGATTTTCAGCATAGAACTTGGCAAGCAGCACGTGGAACTCAGCGAGTGCGATGTGCTGCTGGTTGACTTCCGCCAGATCAAACGCATCTTCAGCGCGGTCAATAGCTTCGGATAAGTTGCCATGCAGTAAATCCAGTTCTGCGCGATACAGTTGATACAACGGCAGGTGAAACACATTGGCGTGCGCCACGGCTTCTTCTACCGCCGTGTCTAAATATTCCAGCGCGCGCGGATAATCGCCCTGTTTCAAACAGATATAACCCAGGCTGCCATAGGCGGTAATCATCGGCAGATCAAGGCGCATGTCGCGTGACAGGCTCAGGCAGTGTTCCAAGTATTCTTCGGCGCGTTGATATTGTCCGCTGAACGCCAGCCCCCAACCCACTACCGACAGATTGGCAGCAAAGCGACTGGGATTGTGTTCCGAAAGCTCTAAGGCGCGGGTCGCGGAACGCCAGCCTTCTTCAAATTTGCCGAACATGAAATAAGGCTGTGAGGAGTAGGCTAACGACGCCGCCAGCATTTCGTCGTCGTGGAACTGCTCTGCCAGCGAGACGCCGCGTTGCAACATGGGCAGCGCGTCGGGGAAGTTGCCAGAAACCGTGCGTGTGCGCCCGATGATGTTGTACGGCAGCACCAGCGCGCGCTCGGCTTTGAGCCAGTCGGCAATCGTGATGCACTTCTCGAAGTAGTTGATCGCCGTGCCTGTTTGCCCTTTGACGTGATAAAACGCGCCGATACTACCGAGCACGCGCACGTAGCTCTCGTCGTCTTTCAAGCGCTCGGTAAGGGCTAACGCACTTTGCAGCAGTTCCAGCATGTTGTCGGGCATGTGATAGGTGCTGACGCTTGCCAGCTTCAGCGTGATGTCGATGCGGCGCGGATCTTCAGGCGATAGATAAGCCAACGAGCGCCAGTAAAAATCGGTGGCTTCACGGTTCGCGCCCGTTTGCATCGCCTGGTCGCCTGCCAGCATCGTGTGCAGCATGGTTTTTTCGATATTGCCTGCCATCTGCCAGTGATAGGCGAGGCTGGCGACGTGCTCAGGCGCATCCTTATAGGCAAATTCGGTTGCCAGCGCGACCTGCTCATGTAAGGCGTGACGTTCAGTGTCTCCGATCACGGCAAGCAAGCCTGTGCGCAACTTTTCATGCGCGAAACGCCAATCGCCGTCGGTGACATCCAACACCTGCGCGTCGGAGCATTGGTGCAGCCAGCTTTCCAGTGCCTCACGCGGCATCATCGCGCGCATGATGTTCATGTCGCGGTAGTAGCCTGCGATGGCGGCAAAT
>CALMZT010001046.1 GCA_937870805.1 uncultured Chloroflexota bacterium | reverse complement strand
CAAGTCGTCGCCCGATGGCAGCTTGACCGACGAGACGCGGACCGCACTGGTCGAACAGGTACGCTCGGACGGGAACTTGTCCTACGATACCGCCCGTGAGGAAGTCAACCGGCTGGAACACAGCGCCCAAATGCTGCCCAATGAAATCACCGCATTTGGCATGATGGCAGTGCCACAGACCGGCATTCAGCCTATTATTCAACCACAGATCGACGTTGAACCAGACATCACCGTTGAGCCACAGGTCGATGTGACTGTTGAAGCGCCGGGGGATGATGGCGATGCTCCCTACACCGAAGCCATGCGTAAGCAGGCGGCGCTCGGCGGCCGCGGCAGTGTGATCGGAGGCAGTTCCTAATGGAGACTTTACGCTACCATTCAATCGAAGCACTGCGCGGATTGTCCCTGAGTGAGCTTCATGCGCTCTGGGAACTCGTCCCGACGGATCGCCAGCGTGCCTACAAAGCGGCTTATGAGCGCGAAGTCCGCACGGCAGGCGCAGTGGGTTCGGATGAGCTGGAACGACAGGTGGCGGCTGAACTGCTCAAACGCTATGACGAAGCGGCGCTTGTTCCGGTGGGATCGCGCTGGGCGCGCTCGCCGGGCAGGGTGCAGGAAGCGGCAAAACAGAACATCGTGCTGGATGCACCGGAGGATGAGGTCAAACCAGCATCCGGCAAGCCATCCCCGAAGGTGATGCTGGCGGTAGGACTGGCGGCGCTGGTCTTCTTCGGCTTGATGTTTACGCGGCTGCTTGGTGGACGCTCATCCGGGAATGTTGAAGTTACTCCAGAAGTCAGCCCGTCACCCACACCCCTTGTCAGTCCAACTCCAACCCCGCTGGCGTTGGAAGCACAGGATGATGTGATTCAGGGTGGCGACAGTGGACGTGAAGTAGCTTATCCGGTCAATTTGCAGGTCATTTTGCCAAATGGTGATGCGCCGCGTGTGTGGGTGGTGCAGCGCCGCCGGGTGCAGGCATCGGAGTGGCGTTTCGACCTCAATCCTGATACCGCTTCTTTCGTCAACGGCATGTCGGTGCGTCCGGTCATTGGCATCCCCTGGTCTGAGGAAAACGCCGCATTTTTCGCTGACATTGGCACAGGGACAGGTTTTCTGCTGACCATGAACACGGGTGCGGTGTTGCGCTTTGAGTTCGACGAACGGCGCGAAGTCCGGCGCAGCGAGACCAGCATCTTCCGGCAGGTCAGTCCGGGACTGGTGCTGCTGCTGATTGGCGAAACCGATGACGACGGGCTGCCAACGGCGACGCGCACGCTGGTGACGGCGACCTATCCGCCCGAACAGGAACTCTCCCGTGATGGGCAGGTGATTGGTATGAACATCACGCTTGAAGAAGGGAGTGAGGGCGAGTCACTGGCATTAGGCGATGCGTCCGTCACCTTGCAGGATGCCCGTTTGCTGACTGACCAGCCTGATCTGCCAGCCGACAGCCAGTACCTGCTGTTCAATTACGACGTGCTGGCAGGTGCGGATGCGCTGGATACAACAGCATGGCGGGTGGAATTCGTCGATGCAGGCGGACAGGTCTACACGCCGAGCAGCGCTGCCCTGACCTACACCGATTATGATGCACTGCCGCTAGAAGTTCCTGCACTGTCTTCGCTGTCGGCTTCGGTGGGCTACATCGTGCCAGATACCCTGCAAAATGGACGCTGGGTTATCACCGATACCGCTGGAAACGGCGTGTCTTTTGCGCTCTCATTTGCCGCCGCGCCGCTCGACCTGCGTTACGACGGTGTAGATGTGCGGCTGGTGAGTGTGACCTACATCGAAGGTCAAATCACGACCCATCTGCGGATTTACAACGGACGCGCTGAAACGCTGCACTTCACCCAGGATGACATCTGGCTGGCGCTGGGCTATGCGCCAGAACCGCCCGGCCCGCGCAACCCCGCAGAGGGATTGACTCCCTTCGACCTACTGCCAGAGCAGGCGGTTGATCTGACCCTCGTCTGGTACTGGGGCGGCGAACCTTACGCCAGTATGGGTGTGGGCGATTACCGTTTTGCCATTCAACTAACGCGAAGTAATTGACAGGAAGGCTCACTCGATGACATAGAGGGTGAGCCTGTTTTTTACTCAATTGGTCGGTAGAACTCGCCTTTCGTAAAACCGTGATGTGGAATGGCTCTTTTGGTTTCTGTCTTTTCAAATCCGTTCGCCATCATCAAACTGCACATGACAGCACCCACAAACTGCTTCAACAGGCTATTCCATTCCGTTCCCGGTTGTCCCTGAACTGCCTGATAACATAGCTTCGCTATGCCTGCGACTGCGGGCAGATCAAGGTCAAGCGTCGCAACTCTGGCTCTGATATAAGCATCCGGTGACATCAATAACTCAAAGAGAAAATGGAAATCATTGCGGGCAAGCGTACCGTATTGAGGATAGCGTTCAGCAAAGTCATCGACACTTGGGATATTGACGCGAAATTCAATGGTTTGGGTATTCATGATGGCACTCCTAAAGACATCCATTTATTAGACCTCATTATATTAGACTTCTTAAATCCTGTCAATCACTGTATTCAAAAAATCGGATCGTTCTATGTAATTGGCTCCACCAGAAGCACCTACCAGGTATGTTCAACTGAAATTTTCCAGTCCTCTTATCAAAACTGCTAATTCAAAACTGTAATCCTCGTCAGGTCGCAATCCCTCACTTTGCTACTCTGAAATCAGCCGGTGCGAGCTGAAATCTCGTGCCAGATGACCTCAACCCGCAGGTAGTGGCGTAGGCGACCCCCTCATTCGTCATGGCGCACGCATCACTCGTTCCGGCTGCCTTTTCTGTTTATCTGTAGCTGAGTGAGGAGCTTCTCGCTTGAACCTTTCCGATTTTGTCCAGCAGTTGTTCAACGACATTCGGGATACGGCGCAGCTTATCGCGCCTATCGCAGCCGTCATCGGGTTTTTGGGACTGGGCTTGCTTTACATGGGCAGCTCATGGCCGATTATTGGGGACTGGAAGAAGGACAATCCCAAAGCCGCCAATCAGGTGGTCATCGGACTGCTCTTCGTCATCTTTGCCTCCAGTGTCACGACCCTCATCACTTTCGGCGCTCCCTAAACCCCCACCCCATACGCAGCGCGAGGCGCGAATGCGCTTCGCGCCTTTTCTATATGAAAGGAACTACATGGCAGCCGATTTCAAATCGCATGTGCTTTTGCGGGATGAGAAGGGGTTTTTCGGCATCCCGTTCAAACGCCTGCTGCTGGCAGGGGTGGGCGGTGGGCTGACCTATACGATCTTCAATATCGCCATGCCCAACTGGTCAATCCCGGCAGGGGTGGTGTTTGCCATTCTCGTGCTGGGGATGACCGGGACACGCGGCGGGCTTCCGCTGTGGCAGCGCCTCATCTATCAGGTGCGCGGGTCGCTGCTGCTGGCGGCGGCGCGTGACGCGCAGGGTCTGTTTGGCAGTCTGGCGAAATCGCTGGAACTGCCCATCGAACTGGTCAAATTGGATGCAGCGGTGGTCTTTGCGCCCGCGCAGCCCAATTACGACATCGACATGCGCGAGTGGGTGACGTTCGCCCGTGCTGCTGAGGCGGATCGGGATGATGGACTGGTATTCGTGGACGCACCCATGACGGAGGTGATCCGCTGATGAGTACCGTCCGCACCTTCCTGATTGAACCCTTCGACATCATGCTGCACGCCACCGAAGAAGGGGTGCAGTCGCTTCAGGCACGTTTCTCGACCTGGCTGCGAACGCTGCGCGAACCGGCGCGCTTCGTCTGCTGGCAGATGCCTGCCACCCTGAATGACAAAATCAGCAGCCTGAGCCGCAAGGCGCAGGAAGTGGATGACACGCAGCGGCGTGCCCTGCTGATGGAGTACCGCCGCCACTTCGAGAACCTGAATGACAGTGCCGAGTACCAGCGGGCGCTGTGCGGGATGGCAGTATGGAGCGATCAGAATCCGCGTGCGCTGGCAGGTGGGATGGCTTCCGCCTTTGAAAGTCCAGTCGCTGAAGGCGCGTGGCCGTCGCTGTTTGAGGGACGCTACGAAATCCGCGAAACTCCGTTCTGGCATCTGGCTCCCGCAGGTCGTCCCGGTGGTCGTCCCTACTGGTCAATCCTGACCAGCTACGAATTCGCCCCGGCTGCGTGGAATTTCTTCCGTCCGCTGCCGCCGCTGCTGCGGCTCAACTTCCCACTGGCGCTGTCGGTGGACATCTCGAAGACCTATGACCGCAACGCCGCGATTGACGCGCTGGAAGGCATCATTCAAGCCTATCAGGTGCATCTGGCAGGGGCGACAGGCGAAGACAGCCGCTCGGTGCAGCGTATTGCCGACTGTCGTAAAGCGCTGCAAGAAATCAACAACGGCGACGCGCTGCATATGGTGCAGTTGACCATCGCCATTGCCGCTGACGACCTGAACACCCTCAAAGAACGGGTGCAAACAGTGGTCAATGAGACACGGGCGTGGTTTTCGCTGCGGCAGGAAGTCGGCGAACTGCTGGCGCGTTCGGTAGGCTTTTTCACCGCCAAACGCACCAAAGACATCAACGTGCCGACCACCACTTGGCCTGTGACCTCACGCGAACTCGCCGTGATGCTGTCCCCGCTTGGCTATCGCAAGCTGTCGGCAACGGATGGCATCCTGCGCGGGGAAGCGGTGGGCGCTTCCTACCCCGTGTTCCATAA
>CALMZT010001045.1 GCA_937870805.1 uncultured Chloroflexota bacterium | reverse complement strand
AACAGAACCCGATCATGAACGCGCAACTGGTGGGCATGGGCACGATCATGGCAGTGCGCCCGCCTTTCTACCGCACTGGATGCAGGAGCGCTGGACACTAATCCTTGTTGGTCTGGCAGCCATTTTCTTTATCATCGGCTGGCTGGGCGAACGATTTTTAGGTTTTACCCCCCTGATAGCGAATGTATTTTACATTCTGGCGTACATTGCGGGCGGCTATGATGTGGCGACCCATGCCCTTCCCGCGCTGTTCAAAGGAAAGCTCGATACTGACATTCTGATGCTGGCAGCCGCGGCAGGCGCAGCGATACTTGGCGAACTCAGCGAAGGTGCGTTTTTGCTCCTGCTGTTTGCTATTGGTCACGCGGGTGAACATTATGCGTTAGATCGCGCTCGCAATGCGATCAGCGCGTTGGGCGAACTCATGCCTAAAACTGCCCAGGTCAAACGTAATGGTCAGATTGTCGAAGAGCCAGTCGAGGGACTCAAGGTCGGTGATATGGTCATTGCACGTCCCGGAGATCGTATTCCGGTAGACGGCGAAGTTGCTGTAGGTAGTAGTGCAGTTGACCAGAGTCCGATCACCGGCGAAAGCGTGCCAGTCACGAAGAACGTTGGCAATGAAGTATTCGCCGGAACGGTCAATAAAGACAACGCGCTGGAAATCCGCGTGACGCGGGTGGCAGCCGACAATACGTTAAGCCGCGTCATGAAACTGGTCGCAGAAGCACAGAGCCAACAAAGCCCAACGCAGCAGTTTGCTGACCGCTTCACCAGCCGATTTGTGCCAGCCGTTTTTGTTGCGACAGCACTGTTGATTATTATCCCACCGCTGCTGAATTTGCTCCCGCTGCAAGACAGCTTCTATCGCGGGATGCTGCTGCTGGTCGCTGCTTCACCCTGCGCGCTGGCAATTGGTACTCCAGCATCCGTGCTGGCAGGTATTGCCCAGGCAGCCCGCAACGGCGTGTTAATTAAAGGTGGTGTGCATCTGGAAAATCTGGGCAGGCTCAAAGCTATCGCCTTCGATAAGACCGGCACGATTACCAGCGGCACTTTCAGCGTCACCGATGTTGTCCCGTTGAACGGCACATCAGCCGATGAGCTACTGAGTGTGGCAGGTGCGGTCGAACAACAGTCCAATCATCCGCTGGCGCAGGCTGTAGTGCGGGCGGCGCAAGAGAAAAAGCTGCAACTACCGCAAGCTGACGGGCTGGAAAATGTGCCAGGTCGTGGCGTTCGCAGTGTCGTTAACGGCGAACCTGTTCTTGTCGGTTCAGCGAAATTGTTTACTGAGACCGCAGGGATGTCGCTAGATGACAACTTAATTCGCAAAGTGGACGAACTGGAAAAAACCGGACGTTCGACAATGGTGGTCAGTAAAGGCAGCAAAATCCTCGGCGTGCTGGGGTTAGCCGATACCCCACGTCCCAACATCAAAGCAGTAATGAGCAGTCTGCGTGAACTGGGCATTGAGCATTTGGTCATGCTCACGGGTGACAACGACGATGTGGCAAAAAATATCGCTGCTCAGGTCGGGCTGACAGACGTGGAAGCGGAACTCATGCCAGAGGATAAGCTCAAAACCATTAAGGAGTTAGAAAGTAAATACGAGGCAATTGCGATGATTGGCGATGGCGTGAACGATGCGCCCGCGCTAGCAGCGGCTACGGTTGGAATTGCAATGGGTGGTGCGGGAACGGCAGTAGCGCTGGAAACAGCCGATGTTGCTTTGATGGGTGATGATCTGGGTAAGCTGCCTTTCGCCGTCGGTTTGAGCCGCGCCAGCCGCCAGATTATCCAGCAAAATCTCATGGTCTCATTTGGCGTAATCGCTCTTTTGGTTGTTACCTCGGTACTGGGCATCGTCCAGCTTGGTTTTGCGGTGCTGATGCATGAAGGCAGTACGCTGGTGGTTGTCGGCAATGCACTTCGATTGCTTGCCTATCGTAAGGACTAACAGATTGTCTTCCATGTAGAGTTTGAAATCGGAAAAATCTGAGGAGCCAACAATGCCAGTTCGAGTAGAAAAATCAGTTGATGATCCAATAGTTACATTTACCTTTGAAGGTGGATTGGATGCGGAAACCCTTGAACAGGTGAAGCTGCAAACGACTCAGCTGCTTGCCGAAATGGGCACATTTTATGCGGTCATTGACCTTCAGCGGGTTGAAACTACCTTTGGTGAAGCACTAGCCTTGCTGGGAAGCTCCAGCGTGCCTGCTTTACGCGCGGACCCTCGCATAAATTACGTTTTTGTTGGGCAGCCTATTCAGGATGATCCGATAAACCAAATGGGAGTCCCTGTATTTCCAAATAAAGAGATAGCATTCGAATACATACGCCGAGAAATTGCGACAAATGCCCCCGGTCAATCAGGTGAGTAACTCCAGAGCGCATTAAGCGAGAATACAGGGCTTTCCCTGCGGCAGGATATTTGTTAGGACACACTGTGTAAGCAGACTACAAGTGTGTCCACATTTCACCTGTTCAGCGTAATAAAGCGACGAAGGATATCCCATAATGCAAACCTCAGTCCATAACAGCCCGTTGCGTACTGATGCGCCCGTAGTACGCCCTTTCAGTCAGCTGTTTTTACTGCCCGGAATGTATTTCGTCTTGCATACCATTGAGGAACTTCCGAGTTTTGCCGGATGGGTATCGCACCATTTCGGAACGATGACAACCGATTCATTCGCTTTTGTCCATCTCCCCTTGATGTTGCTTGTTTTGCTTGCGTCTTATAAAGCACTCAGAATTGAGCGTCATGGAGGTTGGGTTATTTTGCGACGGCGGCTCCATGGCAGTTCGGTCTAAATGCCATATTTCACCTCATCACAGCCTTTATCTTCGTGGAATACTCGCCCGGTATGGTGACAGCAGTAAGTCTTGCTGCGCTTCCATTGACAGTATATTTCTAGTCCGTGCGTGGCGTGAGCAGCGCTTGATGAAAGCGGATAACAGCAGCCATCCTGCTTGGGATCTTCATGGCTGTGGCTGCGATTGGTGTTTTGTTTTTTACTTAAGCAGGGGAACAATGATTGCTAAGGCTGAGAATCACAAACGACGGCGGATTACCTGGATACTTCTGATACTTCTCTTACTGTGTTTTGCAGGGAATGCCACAGGGAGTTTTATTTTCAAGAACATCCTGCGACCCGGATAGCAGCAGAGAGTGATAACCGCACGTTAACCATCATTTCTGACAAATGTGGAAAATCCGATGAACACAACCCGCGTAGATGAACCTGTTTCAAAAACCTCATTACCTGCACTCGTCAGGACGAATTTCGCTTATATGGCATGGTTTCAGGCGTTAATTGCCACGCTAGGCAGCCTGTTCTTCAGCGAAGTGATGCAGCTAACCCCCTGCCTCTTATGTTGGTATCAACGCATCATGATGTACCCACTTGTCTTTATTCTAACAGTGGGTATTCTGCTGCG
>CALMZT010001044.1 GCA_937870805.1 uncultured Chloroflexota bacterium | reverse complement strand
ATCGCCGAAGGCGAGCGCACGGCAGGACGCAAGCAAGGTACTGTTGGGGTTGTCATGGGCGCGGTATCCGTCATTGATGAAAACCGTGAGCAAGCGCGCGAAGTTGCCCGACGATCCGCTGCCTTATATCTTCCCGTCGTCGCGCCGCTGGATACTACTTTACAAATTGAGCCTGAGCTTATTACACGACTCTCAAAACTGGCACATCACAAACAATATGCCGAGGCTGCGCGCTTGATTTCAGATGACTTACTTGAGCGTTTTGCGTTCGCGGGGAATGCTGACGACATTATTCGCCAAACGGAGCGCTTGTTTGACGCGGGTGCGAGTCGTATCGAATTTGGCACGCCGCACGGATTGACCCCCGAAGTCGGCATACAGATACTTGGCAAAAAAGTCCTACCCGCGTTCAAGTAGCAAGCGCTGCCACAATTACTCTGCAAGCGCATTTTCCTGCGCGATACTGCCAAGCCATTTCGCACTCGGTTTGGGCGTGCGTATCTGCATGGTACGATCTACGGCGATGAGTCCGAACTTGGGACGATAGCCCTGCGCCCACTCAAAATTATCGAATATTGACCAGTAGCAGTAGCCGCGCACTTCAATACCGTCCTGCAAACATTGATGTACCCCGCGCAGCGCACGTCGAACATACTCAATGCGGCGTGTGTCGTCCTCCGTGCCGATGCCATTCTCAGTCACGATCACAGGAAGCCCCGTGTAGCTTGCTGCATAACGAATAGTCGCTTCCAAAGCCTCTGGATAGAATTCGTAGCGCATCTGAGTCAATTCAACGCCTGCTTCAGATGGAAGAATCCCTTCTGCACCATAGCGTGTACGGGTATAGGTCTGCACGCCGATAAAGTCGTCAGCGCGTGCCACATCCAGAAACACATCGTCAATTTCATGGCGCGCTTTGTCGCGTACCGCTTCGCCGCCGGGAACGGCTTGATGATCTGACATAGCAAGCGTCATGCCTACCGGAAAGTCGCCTCGTGATGCTTTGATCGCATCAAATGCCAGGCGATGAGCTTTCAGGAAGGTATCGCGTGCGGGCTGCTGCTGACAGTGGGGAAACGCCGCGAATGTATCACTACCGACAGCTTTAGCCGCAGCAGCGCGGAAAGGAGCATTCAATAACTTAGCGTCTGATGGCATGAAGCCCATTTGCTGAATCAATATACCCACATTTGGCTCATTGAGAGTACATGCAGCAGCAATCAAATCACCGAGATGCGCTGTTGCCTTTTCGCAATAGCGCGCAAATAACTCTGCGTTCGCCATCACTTCCCAACCACCTTTTGCCGCAAACCAGCGTGGAGAAGTGAAATGGTGATAAGTAACGATGGGAGTGAGACCGTGTTCATGGCACGCCGCCAGCATTCGACGGTAGTGTTCCAACGCAGCTATCGAGAATTCACCCTGTTCTGGCTCGATACGTGCCCACTCGATTGAAAAGCGATAAGTATTGAAGCCAAGTGATGCAATCAGCGCAATATCATCGGGATAGCGGTGATAGTGGTCGCAGGCATCACCCGATGGCTCAACAAAGGGAGAACCGGGGACATGTTCCAACACCCACGAATCACTGTTGATATTGTTGCCCTCGACCTGATGCGCAGCGCCCGCGGTTCCCCAAAGGAAGTCTTTTGGGAAGGTAAGTTGTTCCGGCACTTCAAACCTGCCTTCTATTGAGGTAATGTTATCTATTCGCTTGCCAAAAATTGTGGATATACACGCATGGTATGCTCAAGCGGCGCGCGGTAAAACTCATCTGGCGAAATGTCCAACTGCACAGAGCGCACGGCTGGCTTTACGATTGGGTTCGTGGCAGCAAAATCCTTCAACACCTGCGCATGAGGTTTAAGCGAACCATCGGGTCGTACCATGCCGAAGAAGCGTTCGTGTCGAGCTTCGTCGCACGGCGGTTTATTCCATAATTCAGGAATGTAATCGGCAAAACACCACAAGAGTGCTCCTGTAGCACCTACTTCCACCAATTTCGGCAGCACAGCCGCTAGATAAGTCGCTAAATCTTCTTCGGATGCCATAAACTGTTTGCGAGGCTGACCATAAGCCGTCCATTCCCATACCTGACTCGGTTCACCGGGCGCGATTGTACAGCCGCCAAATTCCTCCATCAGCGTAGGTTTACCGCAGAGCGCGCTGGTGAGAGCGCAGGTAAAGGGCACGAAATCCGGGTCAAGCGGACCGCGCGACCAGGAAGAGTACATGGGATAGGAATGCATGACAGCGACATCGGTTTCGCCATAGATTTGATCTACACGGAAGCCATTGTCCTCTTGCAAGCTGGCGATATGCAGCCCATAGGTGATCGGATGATTGGGGTCGATCTCGCGAATGAGGCTAATCATCGCGCGTGTCCAATCGCGCCCCGCCACAGAATCAGGCGGGCGGGCAAAAAGATCAGGCTCGTTTCCCAGATTCCACATCCAGATGCCGGGATGGTCTTTGAGTGTACTGACTACTGTTTGCAGCAATAAACGCTCTGCCTCATGGGCAGTAGGATCAGTGTACATGTTGCGATAGCCGCCGTTGAAGACTTTCTTCTGGCTCACTACCTGCCTTTTCCAGGGTGAGGGAATCGGCAAATTAGCATCCAGCATCCACGCGGGAGACCAATTTGGACCACTCATATGCCCGGTGAAAAAGGTCACATCCAGACCTAAGTTGTGTTCATTTGCAATGTCGCAAACCTGGACTAAATTCTTGAGACATTGAGGGTCTACTTTATCTGGCGTCGGCTGA
This sequence comes from uncultured Chloroflexota bacterium, assembly GCA_937870805.1. Lineage (GTDB taxonomy): Bacteria > Chloroflexota > Anaerolineae > Aggregatilineales > Phototrophicaceae > JACAER01. The sequence goes on along the minus strand of CALMZT010001044.1, from coordinate 1,332 downwards.
AAATCATCCCATAACAAAAAGATGCGAACCACGTTCAGACCAACTTCATGAATAATATTAAATTCTTCGCGCACTTCATTGGCATCGAAATCCGACCACCAGTACATCGCCTTACGCCGAGGCCAATAATTCACACCTAAACTAAACGGTTGGCTCAAAGTAGTCTCCTAATTTTCGTAGAGGTAACAGCGCGTCCAACGTGTGTCGGATAGTTTTGTGATGGGAGGCATGGCAACACGGCACTTCTCCATGACATGCGGACAGCGCGCCGCAAACGGGCAGCCTGCGCCGAGCGCCGTTAAGCTGGGAATTTCGCCTTTGATCTCCACATTCGCTGTGCGCAGCCCACGCGACGGATCGGGCACGGCTGAGAGCAGAAGCTGTGTGTAAGGATGCTTGGGGTCTCTAATGAGTTCCTCGCTCTCTGCGCCTTCGACAATATGCCCGGCATACATCACCAGAATTTCGTCGGAAAAGTAGCGAGCGCTGGCGATGTCATGGGTGACATAGAGGAAAGCAATCCCTTTTTCGTCGCGCAGTTTTGCCATCAAATTTAAAATGCCCATTCGGATGGATACATCAAGCATCGAAATCGGCTCATCTGCCAAAATGACTTCGGGCTGCACAGCAAGCGCGCGGGCAATTGCGACACGCTGGCGCTGCCCGCCGCTGAGTTGATGCGGATATTTGTTGGCAAAGTCTTCGACAGGCACAAGCGACACAGTTTGCAGCAGTTCCGCGATTTGCTGTTGAGCAGCTTTTCTGCTAAACACGCCATTTACGTAACCGTACAGACGCAGCGGACGCTCCAAGTTGTATCTTACCTTGTGGATGGGATTCAATGAACTAAAAGGGTCCTGGAAGATCATCTGTACACGATGGCGATAGCGCAGCATTGCCGAACGAGTTCTTTTCGCCAGCACATTATCGCCATCAAAAACAATTCCGCCGCTGGTGGGTTCATGCAAACGTGCCAGCATACGCACGATAGTGCTCTTGCCGCTGCCGCTTTCACCGACTAATGCGGTGACTTGACCCGGATATAAGCTGAGAGAAGCGTCCTGAACCGCTTTCACAACCTGACGGGACAATCCGCCTCCTGTAAAGAAGTGTTTGGTCAGGTTGCGAACTTCAAGGATGGGCAGCAACCCGTACTTGCGTTTGGATGCTCCATTGGTTTCCTGGGGTTGGGTTGCAGCACTCATGAAGTGGTCTCCTCGTAAAGCAGATGGCAGGCAGCACGATGCGATGGTCTTACTTCGATTAACCTGGGGCGAATCTCCTGGCAGCGTCCAGCGATAGCAACGGATCGCCTCGGTGGTCGATGGTTCG
>CALMZT010001043.1 GCA_937870805.1 uncultured Chloroflexota bacterium | reverse complement strand
TACAATATTTACGGGCTGGTCTATATGGAGCTGCACGTCTGGGGGCCGCGTACTGATCTGCACAGCGGCGCGTTTGGCGGCACAGTACATAACCCCATTCAAGCGCTGACGGAAATTCTTGCCAAATTACATGATGATAGCGGGAAAGTGACGGTTCCTGGCTTTTACGACGATGTGCGTGCGCTGGATGACGAAGAACGCACTGTATTAGCCGACAGCGCCCGATGGATCGAGAAGGAATGGCACGCCACAGCGAACGCGCCGCAAACCTGGGGTGAACCCGACTATCAGTTGCATGAGCGCATTGGTGTACGCCCAACGTTAGAGTTCAATGGCATCGCAGGCGGATTTGCAGGGGAAGGCTTCAAAACTGTGCTGCCAGCTAAAGCCATCGCCAAGATAAGCTGCCGTCTTGTCCCCGATCAAGACCCACAGCGCGTCTTTGAATGCGTGCACGCCTATATCACGCAGCTAACACCGCCCACTGTGCGCAGCGAACTCTTGCTGCTGGAACAAGGCGCACCTGCTGTGCTGTTAGATCGTCATACGCCCGCTATGCAAGCTGTCGCCGCGGCTTACGAGAAAAGTTGGGGAAAGCATCCGATCTACGCACGCGAAGGCGGCAGCGTGCCCGTCGCCAGCGTCATGCTTGATGAACTGCGCAAGCCGATGGTGATGATGCCTTTTGGCTATAAAGGTGGACGCGCACATGGACCGAATGAGTACGCTGTCGTTGAAATGTTCCACAAAGGAATCGATACCGCGCTATACTTTTATCATGAGTTAGTGGAAAGGTCGCGCTCATGACGGATATGGCGAAAACGCGCATCACTACCGCTGAATTTCTCGAACTGCCTGAAAGTAACCAGATTCGGGAACTAATCGACGGAGAAATCTTTGTGAACCCACCTAAAGACGCACATCAGAAAATTGTCATTAATACAGCTTTGTTTCTCGGCTCGGTGATAAAAGGAGGACAACTACGTGTCGCTCCTACCGGCGTTGTTTTCGATGAACTTAACACGCCAGAACCTGATGTGTTCTGGGTAAGCAGTGAAAATACTCACTGTGAACTAGGCGATGACGGCTTATGGCACGGTGCGCCGGACTTAATTATTGAGGTATTATCCCCCTCTACTGCACGTCATGATCGCGTGACCAAGTTCCAGCTTTACGAGAAATATGGCGTGCGCGAGTATTGGATTGCTGACCCCGAAATGCCCAGCATCGAAGTCTGGTTTCTGGAAAACAAAATCTTAAATTATCAAGGTGTATACGGATTGGGCAAAACGTTTACATCGCGCGTTTTGAATGCCGCCGTTGAAACAGATCGATTGCTGAGTGAATAAACTATCTTCTGACATGCATA
>CALMZT010001042.1 GCA_937870805.1 uncultured Chloroflexota bacterium | reverse complement strand
TGGCTGCTGGAACGCCATGTGCTGACCAACGAAGCGCTGGTGTTCGATAACGTGAGCAATATCGCCAGCCAACTGCAAGTTTATCTGCAAACGGTGGTTAACGATTATACGATTGCAGTCATTCCGCTGGCGATTGTGGGATTTGTGGCGTTGATAAAGCGCGAACCGATTAACGGCTTATTCCTGCTGGTGAGCTATGGGCTGCAAGCGTTTCTGTCGGCAAATTGGCGCGGGAATGATCGACAGTTCACGTATTATCTGCCGTCGTTCGTGGTGCTGATTTATGCCTATGGTTACGGGTTGTATGCGGTGTGGGAGTATTCTAACCGCCAAGACGCCAGGTTCGCCAAGATAAGAGGGAGAGTAGAGATTGCGATTATGCTGGTAGCCTTTACTGTTCCGGTTATACAATTTGTGAATGCTTATCCACAGCGGCGTGCGGATGCGGTGTATGGCGCGCCGCTGGATTTGTGGCGCGAGACGCTGAAAACGGGCGATCAGGGGGCGCGGCTGACGGCGGGGATGAATGATGTGCCGCAAAACGCAGTCATCGCTGCGGATTGGGAGCAGATCACAATGCTGTGGTATACGCAGCAGGTAGAAGGCGTCAGACCTGATGTGACGCTGGTGTATCCGATTGAGCGCTACAGCGAGTTTGCGGGGCGTCCGGTGTGCCTGGCGCGACATTTGCCTGTGAGTGAGGAGTGGTATCCGACGAATGTGAGCGCGCTGATCTGTTTGAATGCTGAGCCTGTGATGAGCGTGCCGCCAGATGTGACACCGCTTGGCACCCTGTTGTCTACGCCTGAGGGGACGGAGCAAATCGAATTGGTGGGTTATAATCTCAATGGCACAGCATTCGAGGCAGGTACACACGTACCTTTGCTGCTGACATGGCGTGCGCTGGCGCAACTGGACGCGGATTACGCTGTTTCACTGCGCATTCTGGACGAAACATGGGCGCAAGTGCTGCCATCAGTGGATATTGCCGCGCCTGTGATGGGCATGTATCCTACGTCGCGCTGGACAGAGGGCGAAGTCGTGCAGGATTATCACGAGCTTGATATTCCGCTGGAGATGGCAGCGGGGCGCTACCTGTGGACGCTAGTTATCTATCGGCAACTGCCGGATGGGACGTTTGTTCAGTTGCAGGATGCGCAGGGGAATGTCAATATTCTGGGTGGCACATTCGAGGTTAGCGCAGTTAGCGGTTAGCAGTTAGCGATCAGCTTTCAGCAAAGGAAGAAATCAGCTTGCAATCTATTTTTAAACTCATTGCTCATTGCTCATTGCTCATTGCTGTAATTGCGGGGTGTGGGACTGCGGCGCCGCCTACAGCAACACTCGTGGCATCGCTGACGCCATCCCCTGTACCGACGCTGCAAGATACACCGATGCAAGAGCCGACGTTCGTGCAAAGCCTGTCGCTCATCACGGCAACGTCTGATCCGCTGCTGACACCCACTGAGACGCCCATTGTGTATCAAATTGAACCGCTGACGGCTGAGGGGATCGCGCCGCCATTCACGATTGCGCTGCCGCCGGAATGGGAGTCGTACTACACTAATTATCTGCTGCAAGATGTGGGTGGTTTGCTGGCGCTGCCGCTGACGGTATATCGCGGTCCAGTGACAGGCGGTACAGGCTATATTGTGGTGCTGTGGGCGTTTCCGAACCTGTCAGGATCGGTCAATCCTATGCAGCCTGAAGCCGGGCAAGTGGATTTGTTCGCTGATGGTTTGCGCCTACTGCGGCTTGCCGTGCTGGAACAAAACTGCAACATCGGCACTGATTTACAACGCCAGTATACGGTTGGCGGCTTGCCCGCGACAGGTACTTCATTTTCAGCCGTCACCTGTCCCGAAACTTCCGATACACGCGGCTGGTTTGCAGGTTTACCCGTGAACGATCTCAATTTCCTGTTTTACGTCTACACCGACCCGATTACGGCAATGGATGAGTCGCGGACAGGGTTGCAGGCAATCCTTGACAGCATCAGGTTTCTATCGGCAGCCGAAATGCAAGCGACAGCGATTGGGATTCCGACGATGCAGCAAGCTACTTTGCTGCCTGTCACGCCCAGCGCAACGCTGATGTTATTGGCGACCAATACCCCACAGCCATAACCTATGCTCACCTAACGCTGTCTGGAGGGCGAATAAGTGTCGTTGTATACTGTGCGGCTGTTTTGTGGCAAACACATTGGTTTATACCTCTCAGGCAACATGGGACGACACAGGCAAACACAGTTTGCACGTCGTCCCCTACAAATGTCGGGTTTGGGATGAATACGCTTTGTGATTTTTGAGGAAAATACACTGTGCGACGAATGTTGTTGATTTTCTCTGTTCTGATGCTGCTTTTGAGTCTGCTGTTCACGTTTATCCCTTCTCAGGCGCAAGAAGCCACTCCAACGCCGGTTATTGCTCCAACAACAGTGTCTACGCCTATTCCACGCCCGTCCCCTGTAAACACAGTCACACAGGATGGTGTGACGTTGGAACTCCTGTTTACCAGCATCGCGCAGGGGCAAGTTGGTATCGTGCGTCTCAGCGGCGCGGGAATCGTCGGTGGACGGGCTAACTTCATCGATAAGCTCACCGAATTCTTTCAGATGGAAGGCGATGGCTTTTACGGCTTGCTTTCGGTGAATATGGATCAAACGCCAGGCGTTTATCCCTTAGAAGTCTACGCTGATTACGATGCACAGACACGCATCACGCTCACAGCAGAGGTAGAAGTTGTGCAGGGGGCATTTATCCGGCAGGATGTGACGATTGTCGATGATCGCGCGTATCTGATTGACCCACAGATTGAGCGCAATGAATTCGCACGCCTTGAAAGCCTGTACAACAATTTTACGCTCACGCGCTACTGGCAGGGCGGCGCATTTCAACTTCCGGTTCCTTCTGTAATGACTTCACCCTTTGGAGTTTTTCGTGTCCTCAACAACACAGTGACAACGCGCCACACGGGCTGGGATTTGCGCGCTGCTTTCGGCACACCTGTCATGTCGATGGCATCGGGAGTCGTGGTCTTCGCGGGGCTAATGGATATTCGCGGCAATTATGTGTTTATCGATCACGGCTACGGCGTGTTTTCAGGTTATGCACACCTTTCGCAAATTCACGTCACGCGCGGGCAGGAAGTCGTTGAGGGGCAGATCATCGGCGTCGTTGGTGACACCGGACGCAGCAACGGCGCGCATTTTCACTGGGAGATGACTGTCAATGGCGAATGGGTGGATACCGCACAGTTCTTGCAGACCTGGCTGCCGTGAGAGCGTTTAGCTGTCAGCGATCAGCTTTCAGCAATGCGCGACCCAACATCACGGGGTTACAAAGTGCAGCCGGCAGCTAAAGGTGCGGGCGACGTGAAAGTGCGAGAAGCAGACTAATACCTCTTAAGAATTGGTTGCGGTCACGAGGCGTTAACCCCTCTCCCCGTTCACAAGGGTAAGTATTTAACGAATGAGTCCGGTTGCGCCGCTAGGGGTTCAAAACCCCTAGCTATCATGAAAACGGTAAGCCCACTGAAGGGGCTGGAAAGACCTTTACGGCTCAACAGTTTTATGAGAATTGAGTATTTATTGAGATGTGCAAAGAAAATTAAAAACCTACCCTTGTAAACCCTCTCCCCGCCAGCGGAGAGAGGGAGAAATGCGGGGATGCTTGTCACAATTAGCGAACTAAAAAGTTAAGCGGCATACGGGGCTGCGGAGGGAGCAATACCTAGCGAGAACAAGCAGCACGCTTTGAGAGTAACTATGAAACCAATGAACGGCTGAGTGAAACCCAACTTCCGACTGAAAACTATGCTCGGCGCTGCGCTTCATCTTCCAGTGCTGTGAAACGCATGAAAGCGCGTTCCTGTGGCGTCATATCGACGGGATATTCGGTTTCATCATAGGCTTCGAGGATGCGATAGCCTTCTTTGATGTATCCGCGTATCGTGTGCAGGCTGATGCCCATTTCGTCGGCGGCAAGATGCGCGGGCATTCCTTCTACCACGCACAAACGCAGCGCTTGTTGGATACGATCTGTCATTTCGGGGTATTCACGTTGTTCTGGCAGCGGCACAGCATGGAAGATGCGGCTATTAAAAATGCCAGATGCCGCGCGGTGGACGCCGGGGGTAATCACAAACTGCCGTTCCAGCGCATAGACCAATGCCCAAGCGATGCGCAACTGCACCTCCTGCTTCAGCAAGAAGGCACGCGCGCCCGACTCAGCAGCGACTTCAATGAGTGTGGGTTCGGCGGTTTGCGATAAACAGACGATTTTGACATCTTTCACCGTCTCCTGAAGGCGCTGAATAATGTCTGCCAGCGCATGGGGACCTCCCAAATGATCGGCGTCAATGACTACGACATCTGGCAGTTCGGCAACCGGAGTGTGATCGAGGTAGCTCCACATCGCCTCCAGCGTGTCACACATGGCTTTCACGCGCGTGCGCCGATCCCATGCGAGATAGCTGTTGATCGCATTTAAGGCATAGTAGTCCGGGTCGTAAACCAAGACTTTCAGGTTAACTGTACCGATTCCCGCGTCTGCCATCGGGCGAGTCCTTTTCATTTGTTCTTGAACAAAGTTTACAGCAAACAGATAGAACTGCAAACAATGGCGTGCTAAAATGCCGACAACTATTCATTGAAGGAACAACCATGCAACGTCGTCTCATTCTGGACACTATCGAAAATGCGCGTGATTTAGGAGGATACCCAACCACCGATGGCAAACAAACACGCTGGCGTGTTTTTGTACGCACAGATCACTTTCAAGCCTGGTCACAAAACACACAGCAAATGCTGGTCGATTATGGCATCAAGTTGATTATTGATCTGCGGGACCCTTACGAAATCCAGGATTTACCAAACGCTTTCGCAGAGTCGCAGCACGTACACTACGTTAACGCGCCTGTGCTCACGGATGAGGTTCACTTGAGCGAGCGCTTCCGCACTTTAGAGGATGGAATGCACGGGCATCATGAAATGTATCAGTTCATGGTCGATGAATGCAGCGCTCAAGTTGGCAAGATCATGACGACGATTGCGACGTATCATACACAGGCAACGTTGTTTCACTGTCATGCAGGCAAAGATCGCACGGGCTTGGTGGCGGCGCTGCTGTTGAGTCTCGCTGGCGTGTCTGATGAGATCATCGCGCAAGACTATGCGCTGACGGGTGAGTATCTGGTTGAGCGTTTTGCGCAGCGGCGGGCGAATGCGCTGGCGGCGGGCGACGATATGGCGCGTTTTGAAATCATGCACGCTTACGCGCCGGAAACCATGCTCACCACGCTGAACTATCTGCGTGAGCGCTATGGCAGTATCCCTGATTATCTGCGGGCATGTGACGTGAGTGAAGCGCATATTGCTACATTACGCACAATGCTGGTGGAAGCCTTTAATGGCTATAAAGAGATGGAATCATGACTACACAGCGACGGCTTATCCTCGATTCGATTGCAAATGCGCGTGATCTCGGCGGCTGTTCGGTAGGTGGCAACGGGCAGCACACACGCTGGTTCAACGCCCCGTAGAAGTGGATACAATCGCGCTGCGGCGATAGCGAGACGCTGGGGGGTTGTCCGATGGGCGACCAGACCCGTGTCAGGGTCGCCTGGAAGTCCAGGCTCAGCTAATCCAGTGCCAGGATCACGCCCTCGGGAGAGGCTTGCAGAAAATCGGTCACTTTTTTTCCAACTCGGCTTCAAAATCCGCGACGCTGTGGGCAGCGGGTCGCGAACGGTAGACTTTTTCCGTGCGCTGGTAACTCAATCCACACTCATGCAGCAGCGTGCGATACCAGCCAGGCGTGCGATACTCGACTGCATCCCCGCTTTTCACCCCGATTTGCAGGTCACTCACGGTCCAGAATTGTCCCTGACTGAGACGCACGTCCGCCGCCATCACCTGCTCAGGACGATAGTGTTGAAGCCGCTGCTGCACATCGACCCGTTGCTCACGGCTCAGTTTGAGAGCGTTTTCAGCCTGCCATTGCGATTTCAATCCCGCCAGTCCTGCCTGCCGGTACTTTTGGCTCCATTCCCGAAGGCGGCGGTCACTGACCGGCAGGAGGCGTTGAAGGTCGGGCATCGGTGTGCCAGTGCCATACAGCCGTAGCGCCTGCAATCGTCTCAACGCGCAGGCATCACGGGTTTGCCCTTCGGCTTGCTCAAAGGCTTGTTTGTCGGTTTCCGTCAGTTGAAATCGTCTCTTTGCCACAGCCCAAATTATACATCAGGCGT
>CALMZT010001041.1 GCA_937870805.1 uncultured Chloroflexota bacterium | reverse complement strand
ACTTCGCTGATGCAGCAGTTGCCAATGTCGGCGCGCAGCCACGACTCCGCAGGCGCATCCATGACTCTCGCGACCAGGTAGCCGATGAGATTGCCATGTGACACAATCACCTCTACGCGATCAGGTGCATCTTCTGCAAGTGGTGTGAAATAGGTAGTGAAGGCTTGGTCAGCCTGCGCGGGACCACTTTCGATAAACTCTGCGGGAATGCCTTCAAACAGTTTTTCAAGACCTCGTGGCACAATCGGAATGCACTCCTGCAAATCATCGTTGACGTGCAGCGGTGTATTCGCATGGCGTGCGGCGATGAGGGCTGCTGTTTCATGCGCGCGCATCAGCGAACTCGTGTGAATGGCGTCAATCTTCAGCGTTTGCAGATGGTCAGCGATACATGCTGCCTGCTTCTGCCCTTTTTCGTTTAATGAGCCATCGGGGTTCTGTGGAAATTCTACGCTGAGCGTGTAATCGCCGTAACGCACGAGCAGCAGTCTTCGATTTCCCATCAGTTCTCACTTTCCAATGGAATAATGTGAAATGCTTTCTCAGAGTACGGCTATATCCATTGGAGCGCAATAGCCTTACTGCATTTTGGCTAATTGTGTTATTCTCGACATTTGTTCATAAAAGAGGTTGAATATGACAATTGCATTGCAACTTTATTCTGTACGTGAGGAACTGAAGCGCGATTTTGAAGGCACGATGCGCAAGGTCGCGGCGATGGGTTATACCCATGTCGAGACGGCGGGCATGTATGGCGGCTCAGCAGAAAACGGCGCGAAATTGTTTGCCGATTTGGGGCTAACGGTCTGTTCAGCACATGCGAATTTGCCCATCGGAGACAAAAACAACGAAGTGCTGGATACGTTAGCGACGTTGGGCACACACACGCTGGTGTGCGCGTGGCGTCCACCGGACAAATTTCAAACGCTTGATGGCATTAAAAGTGTCTGCGATGAACTGAACGAAGCCACTGCTGTGGCGCGCGAAAATGGCATACGCATCGCCTATCACAATCACCACTTTGAATGTATCAAACTGAAGGACGGTACGCTGCCGCTGCTCAGGATGGTCGAGCTTGTTGAGCCAACCGTCGTGTTTGAAGTTGATACCTACTGGGCGCAGACCGGAGGCGTCAATCCCGCAGAGCTTGTGCAAACATTAGGCGAACGCGCGGCGCTGCTGCACATGAAAGATGGTCCCGCGACGGTTGATGCGCCAATGACCGCGCTAGGCGAAGGCGTGATGGATTTGCCGTCGATTGTCGCCGTGAGCAAGACAGACCTGTATATTGTCGAATTAGACCGCTGCGCGACGGATATGCTGGAAGCGGTTGAAAAGAGCTATCGCTATCTGAAGGGGATCACGAATGGAGGATAAACTGAACGTCGGCATCATCGGAGTCGGCAATATCAGCCCGGCGTACATCAACGGCAGCCGCGCCTTCGACATCCTCAACCTTGTCGCGTGCGCAGATATGAACATACCACGCGCACAGCAGGTAGCGGCGGAAAACAACCTCATCGCCTACAGCGTGGATGACCTGCTGGCAGACCCCGACATCGACATCGTGATTAACCTGACTGTGCCACTGGCGCACGCCGCTGTCAGCCAACTGATTATCGGCGCTGGCAAGCACGTCTACAGCGAAAAGCCGCTGGCGGTGGAACTGGACGACGCGCGCAGAATCCTTGATGCGGCAGAAGCAAAAGGTGTGCGCGTGGGCTGTGCGCCCGATACGTTCCTGTTCAGCCAGCACCAGACAGCGCTAAAGCTGTTGGAAGAAGGCGCAATCGGCGCGCCCGTAGCAGCGTTTGGCGCAATGGCAGGGCGCGGACCCGAAAGCTGGCATCCGAATGCCGACTTCTTCTACAAGGTGGGAGGCGGTCCGATGCTGGACATGGGACCCTATTACGTGACCTGCCTGTTGAACCTGTTGGGGGCGGCAAAGCGGGTCACAGGTTCGGCGCGCAGTTCGTTCCCCGAACGTGTGGCGAAGGATGGGCATCGCATCGACGTGGAAGTGCCGACGCACGTCACGGGCACGATTGAGTTTGAAAGCGGCGCGATTGCCACGCTGGTGATGAGCTTCGACGTGATGGCACACAGTATGCCGCAGATGGAAGTGTATGGTGAATACGGCACGCTGCGCATCCCTGACCCCAACGGCTACAAACCGCGCGAAGTGATGCTGTTCAACGGCGAATGGCGCGTGATGCCGGAAACCTATCGCAGCGAATGGGTGCGCGGCATCGGCTTGGCGGATATGGCGTATGGCATCCTCTACGGACGCCCGCACCGCGCCAGTGGACAACTGGCATATCATGCGCTGGAAGTGATGCACGCCTTCGCCACCGCATCGCGCACAGGTCAACACGTGGACATCCAAAGCACCATCGAACGTCCGGCGCTGCTGCCTGTAGGATTGGCGGCGCGCGTGCTAGATCGCTAGCGCTCTGTAAAACAGGGGCAATGCAGAGTAGCGTTTTATTTGTTCATCGGATAATACTTCTGCTTTGAGGCTGCGATGAGCAACCGCGTCTTAGAAATTAACCAACATCTAACCTGAAAGTAAGATGTAAGCGGGAAAAACAGCGAGAAAGCAGAGAAGTCTTTAGTCAATAGTCTTTAGTCGTTAGCCTGGTGTGGAACATGTGGACTCCTTTCTCTATGGGAAGCATAGCATAGAATGAGGCGCATTTGAGTTTCAATTGACACTTTAATTCGAGGTGTAATGTTAGGTGAAGACTAAGAACCTAAGCCAAGACAGGATTTTTGCCTGACCTCACCCCCCGACCCCCTCTCCCTCACACAAAATCTGTGGGGAATGAAGATTGTGAGTGGGGAGAGGGGGAGAAATACAGATCGTGAATGCTCATTTGTTGTGTGCAAGCGAAAGTCCTATAAGATACAAAGGCATCCTATGGGTTTAATTAGCATCGATGATGTGCGGGCTGCGCGGGAAATAATCGACGGCAAGCTGCTACGCACGCCGACCATCACTTCCGAGACACTTGGCAAAAGGCTGGGCATCAACCTGTATTTGAAAGCGGAACTATTCCAGAAAACAGGCTCATTCAAAGTACGCGGCGCATTGAATAAGCTCAACAGCCTGTCGCCAGAAGAAAAGAAAGTCGGCGTCGTGGCATTTTCGGCGGGCAATCACGCGGCTGGATTAGCCTATGCCGCTAAGCTGGCGGGCGTCAAAGCGACGATTGTCATGCCCGAAACGGCTGTGCAAAGCAAAGTCGAAGCCACACGCAGTTACGGCGGAATTGTCATCCTGCATGGCAAGCCTGCCGATCTCTTTCCGAAGGTTCAGGAATTGCAGCGCGAACACGGTTACACGCTGATACATCCCTTCGATGACCCGTTCACCATCGCGGGGCAAGGGACGGTGGGGCTGGAAATGCTCGAAGACATGCCCAAGCCCGATGTCGTCGTCGTGCCGATTGGCGGCGGCGGCTTGATTTCAGGCGTGGGCGTGGTGGTGGCGACGATGTATCCCAAGACGCGCGTGATCGGCGTTGAGCCTGTCGGCGCAGCGGGGATGCGGCGTGCATTGGAGGCAAAAGCCGTTGTGTCGCTGGAAAAAGTCGAGACGATTGCCGATGGCTTGGGCGCGCCGTTCGCGGGTGTGCTGAATTTGGAACATGTGCAGAAGTATGTCAATGATGTCGTGTTGGTTACGGATGACGAAATCGCGAACGGGATGCGCTTGCTGATGGAGCGCTGCAAGATTGTGCCCGAACCCGCAGGCGCGGCAGCCTTCGCGGCACTGCTGCACAGCAAATTCTTTGTGCGTCCAGAGTCAACAGTCGCGTGCATCGTCAGTGGCGGCAACGTGGATATGAGCCGCCTGAAGGCGATTTTGTAAGTCTCGAACCGTTTTCTGCGAAAATCCGTATTAAATAGGTAGTGTGGGTCTCCAAGCAGATGCGGAAATCCCACTAGAATCAGGATAGATGACACGAGCAGAAAGAGGTCATGATGAAAATCGACAAAAAATCACTGAAGAAGCGTGTGAGTGTTGATAAACTGCCCAAACAAAAGGGATTTGAGACGTTTCTCTCGAAGCTGCGCAGCGGCGATGAAGTGTGGGAGTGGAAAACGGATTCACTGTTCAGATTCGGTGCGGCGGGCGGTTTCGTCATTGTGCGGGACGGCGAACCGACGGATGATGTTTTCCAGACGTATACGGGCTGAGCGAACTGCATAACATCGAGTTACAATTGAATGGGGGAGTACGTGAACCAGGTTTGCTATCTTCGTTTGCTGCGCGTTCTTTTAAGGAGATGTTCTTGAAAAAATATCATTTCAAACAATTCGCGGCGACGCGGCTTTTTTATCCTGTCGTGCGCTATTCGCCTGATGGCACGCTCATCGGGCACATCAACAACACGACGGGGCAGTATAACCTGTGGACTGTGCCTTCAGGCGGCGGCTTTGCGCAGCAGTTGACCAGCTACACCGATAACACTGTGCGCGACTTCGTATGGTCACATGATGGTCAACAACTCGCGCTGCAAATCGACCAGAACGGCGACGAGTTCCATCAAATGTATCTGCTGTCCGCGCGCGGCGGTTGGGCGAACCCCATCACCAACGCGATGCAAGCGCAGCACTATGTCGCTGAGTGGTCGCCCGACGACAGAATACTGCTGTATGCGGCGAATGACCGCAACCCGACGGATGTTGACGTGATTCTCCATGACGTGGAGACAGGCGAAACCCGACGCCCTATGCCAGAGGGCAAACGCATCTATGCTGTCTCGTGGTCGCCCGATGGTCGTTATGTGCTTGCGTTAGAAGTCAACAGCAACACCGATCAGAATATTTATATTTTAAACGTAGAGACGGGTGAGATCACGAATGCCACGCCGCACGAAGGCGAAGGCGTCTTTTTCCCCGGACCCTGGGCGACGGACAGCAGCGGTTTCTACATGCGCAGCAGCCATCAGCGCGAGTTTTTGGGCTTGGCGTTTTATCACCTCGCGGACAACCAATGGGATTGGCTGGACACGCCGGAACATGACGTTGAAAATGTGGTCATCTCCAGGAACGGCGTGCTGGTATGGGACATCAACGACAACGGCGCGTCGAAGCTGCGTGGACATGATTTACGCACAGGTCAGGATTTGATGATGCCTGATTTACCGCTGTGTGTCATCGGCGGCATGGACATTTCACCCGATGGCGAACGCTTAGCGATCACGCTGGCGCGCCCGACGGAAGCCTTTAACCTCTACGAAGTTGATCTTGCCACAGGAAATATTCAAGCCTTGAGCCAGAGTATGCTCGGCGGCATTGACCCTGCTGATATGGTTGAACCTGAAGCCGTGTTCTTTCCCTCGTTCGATAGTCGCCAGATTCCGGCGTGGCTCTATCGTCCTAAAGGGGAGGGCAAGTTCCCGGTGATACTGTCGATTCACGGCGGACCGGAAGCGCAGGAACGGACACAGTATAACTACAACGGCTTGTACCAATATCTGCTCAATCGCGGCTTTGGCATCCTCGCGCCCAACATTCGCGGCTCGACAGGCTACGGCTTGAGCTATCAAAAGCTGATTCACCGTGATTGGGGCGGCGCGGAACTGAAGGACATTGAACACGCCGCGCAATATTTACGTTCGCTCGATTGGGTAGATAACAATCGTATCGCCGTGTTTGGCGGCAGCTTCGGCGGCTTTGCGACGTTGAGCGCCGTCACGCGCCTGCCGGAGTATTGGGCGTGCGCGGTGGATATTGTCGGACCGTCGAACCTTATCACGTTCGTCAAGTCTGTGCCGCCGCATTGGCGTCCGATGATGAAGCAGTGGGTGGGCGACCCCGACGAAGACCGCGATATGCTGGTGGAGCGTTCCCCAATTACTTATGTCGATAAGATTCGTTCGCCGCTGCTGGTGATTCAGGGCGCGAAAGACCCGCGCGTCGTGCAAGCGGAAAGCGATCAGATGGTAGAGCGCATTCGTAAGAACGGCGGCAGTGTTGAATATTATGTGGACGAAAATGAGGGACATGGGGCGACACGGCGCGAAAATGTGATCAAGTGGTATCAGATCGTGGTAGACTATTTAGAAGCGCAGATGTTGGATGATCCAGTTTAAAATCATAGAAGATCATCAGAGCGCCGAACAATATGCAACCTTTTTCGAGAATTGTGCGTATTAACTGATGTAAAAGATGAATGAGGAGTATCAAGATGGCTAAAAAGAATACCAATAACACCAACCCTGAAGCTGAACAGCCGACACCAGAACAGCCGATTTTGGAACAGGCTGCTGAACAGGTTGAGGACAAAGAACGTGGTGCGTTTGACCAGTTCCTGTATCACCAGCGGCGCGCTGTTGAGGAAGCGTCGAAGGCGATTGACGCGCTGATCCCAGAGGGTTTCAAAACGCATGGTACTGAAGCCCAGAAGGAATTCCAGAAAGGCTTTAAAGTGCTGCTCGATGCGGCGATTGCCGAGCTAGAGCGTATCAACCGCCGTGCTGAACAAGCCGCCTCCGATGCAGCGGACGCCGCACGTCCTTCCAGCACGGGCAAGACAAAGGTCAAGGTGCAGGTCGAGTAAACCTGTACGCAGAACATCAGAAAACAACTTGTAGAGGTGTATCATGCACCTCTATTTTGTTTTCCCTGCCGCAAGTTCTAAAATAGGGCAAACAGATTTTTACAGGAGCTTTTTTGATGACGACTGAAACGCATGTCGAAGAAACCCTGCTGCCTTACGAATGGCCCGGCAGCTATTATATCGGTGAGGAAGAAATCGACGCGGTGACGAAAGTGCTGATGGCGCGCAGCCCCTACCGCTTTTATGGACACGATTTACAGCATTACGCCGACAAAGTAGAAGACTTTTTTAAGCAGCGCCTGGGACGTAAACACGCCGTCCTCGTCAACAGCGGCACAGGCGCGCTTTCGACGGCGATGCTGGCGGCAGACGTGGGTCCCGGCGATGAAGTGTTAATCCCCGGTTATTTTTGGGTGGCGTGCATTTCGGCAGTGGTACGCTGCGGCGCAATCCCGCGTCTGGTTGACGTGGATGACACGTTCACGATGGATCCCGAAGACTTAGAGCGAAAAATCAACGAGCGCACGAAAGCCGTGTTGATCGTTCACATGAGCGGCGCGTGTGGCGACATTGAGTGCATCCGTGACATCTGTAAGGCGCGCGGCGTCTTCTTGATTGAAGACGTGGCACAGGCAAACGGCGCGCGCTTTCGTGGCAAGCCGCTGGGCAGCTTTGGCGATATGGCGATTTTCAGCTTCCAGTACAACAAGAACGTCACGGCGGGCGAAGGCGGCTTGGTGGTGAGCGACGATGACGACGTTGGGAAGCGTGCGTGGGCGTATCATGATGTCGGCTATGCGCGCAATGCGGCGGGGCGCGTTGACCTTGACGAACACGGCGACCCGAACGGCGCTGTGCAGACGTGGGGACAGTGCATCCACATGAGCGAACTCGCCGCCGCGAT
>CALMZT010001040.1 GCA_937870805.1 uncultured Chloroflexota bacterium | reverse complement strand
CCATTGAAGCCAGCGATACCGTGATGGAAAACGAGCATTTCCGCTTAGAATTTGAGCCAGAGACAGGCTATATTAAAAGCCTGCGTGATAAACGCAAGGGGAACGAAGTCTTCGCAGCCGCAGCCGCTAAACCTGTCGTCCTTGAAGATACCAGCGACACCTGGGGACATAACGTCTACAAATGGGATAACGTCATCGGGGAGTTTGTGGCGCGCAGCGTTAAGCGTGTAGAACACGGCGTGGTGAAATCGGTCATTCGCGTCACCAGCAGTTATGGTTCGTCTACTCTGGTACAGGATTTCACGATGTACCGCGAACTTGACAAGATTGATGTGCATGTTACAGTCGATTGGCGCGAACAGTTTAAAATGCTCAAACTGCGCTTCCCTGTGAATGTCCATTTCATGAAGGCAACCTACGAAATTCCCTACGGGCATATCGAACGTTTTGCCAATGGTGAAGAAGAACCGGGACAAAGCTGGATAGACCTTTCTGGTACGGCGCGTGACACAGGCGACACCTACGGATTGAGTATTCTCAATGACGGCAAATACAGCTTTGATGTCTATATCCGCGACATTGGTATGACCGTCTTACGAAGCCCTGTATACGCCCATCACATCCCTACACAGCCGCAGCCTGACGGTCACTACTCTTTTATGGATCAGGGCATTCAGCGTTTCACCTATACACTGCTGCCCCATACAGGCAGTTGGGAACGCGCCGAAACGGTCAAACGTGCATGGGAGCTAAACCAAAAACCCTTCGCTCTGAATGGCACATTTCACGCTGGAAAGCTGCCGCAAACCGCTTCATATCTAAACGTTGATGTTGATAACGTAATTGTCAGCGTCGTCAAGCAGGCAGAAGATGCCGATGATTTAGTCTTGCGCTGTTATGAAACAGGCGGCATTGCCACGCAAGCGACCATCCAACTGCCCCATTGGAAGCGCACAATCACGGCACAGTTCGCACCCAGTGAAATCAAAACCTTCCGTATTCCAAAAGATGAGAACCAACCGATTGTCGAAACGAATCTGTTGGAATGGGTGGAGTAACAAGAGGCTGAGATGAGTGGTATTGAAACTTCGCGGTCTGAATTGCAATCTGTGGGGCAGAAAATGGTAAATTTGGGTCTGGCGTGGGGCAATGCGGGCAATATCAGCGCTCGCACCTCATCGCAGCACTTCCTCATCACAGCAACAGGCACGCGCCTTGGTGAACTCGCAGACGATGATTTTGCCGAATGTTCGCTGCAAGGTGATGTCACTGGCGAACGTAAGCCGTCAAAAGAAGTGCCGATGCACCGCGCTGTCTACGAGATGAGACCGGAGATCAATGTTGTCCTGCACGCCTCGCCCTTCTACAGCACGCTAATTGCCTGCTCAAAAGTCGATATTCCTTCTAACTGGTTCATCGAAGCGATGTACTATCTTGAGCGTATCGAACGTGTGCCTTATTCGCATCCAGGCTCACAAGCGTTAGGTATAGGTGTGCGTGAGAAAGCAGCGAAAGCCAATGTTTTGCTGCTCGAAAATCACGGCGTTCTCGTCTACGATACCACCGTGAGCGAGGCATTGATGGCACTGCAAACATTAGAATACACCTGCCGCATGTTCGTCACAGCCAGAAGCGCACAGATGGAGCTTGAAGCCCTTTCACCTGACATCGCGCACGATTTCCTTAACAATGCTGGCTATAAACCGCGAAGGCAGTGGCAGGAATGATTATCGGGGTAGTCGCGGACGATGTGACTGGCGCGAACGACATCGGCATTATGTTCGCCAAATGGGGCTATCTCACTCATGTTTATGCCTACGATCATTTTGAAGCCAGCTATCGACCTGAAGCCGAAGTTTGCATAATCGACACCAACTCACGTCTTGATGCTCCACAGGTTGCTTACGATAAAGTCTTTGCGGCGACAAAAGCCTTGCAGCGTTTAGGGTGCAAGCAGTTCCACAATAAGACCTGCTCCGTCTTTAGAGGCAATATCGGCGCAGAATTCGATGCCATGTTGGACGCACCAGGGCATGAATTTGCAGTCGTCATACTTGGTTTCCCAAAGAATGGACGAACCACCATCAACAGCGTGCATTATGTGCGTAGCATCAAATTGGAGGATTCCGAATTTCGCCGCGATCCCGTTCATCCGATGACGCGCTCGAATCTGGTCGATATTTTGCAAACACAAACGAAACGCCGCGTAGGAGCAATCCAACATGATGTAATCGAACAAGGGCAATTGTCTGAACCGCTTGAACAGATGCGACGGGATTATCAGTATGTCATTCTGGATGTCACCGATCAACAGATGCTTAAAACAATTGCCAGCGTCGTTCATGATTATCCTGTGCTCTGTGGGAGTTCGGCAATCGCAGAAGAACTCCCCGCATATTGGTCTACTCCCCCGCAGCCGTACACTGTTAGCTTGCCCGAACAGAAGGGTTTAGGCGTGCTATGTGCAGCGGGAAGCCTGATGCCACAAACTGCCGCACAAATCGAGCATTTACGACAGCGTGGTATCCCTGTGTTTGAACTCGACCCAATACAACTGTTCATTGACCGTGAACACGCAATTTCACAGATTGCTGTTGAAATCATCGCACAGTTGCAAGCAGGCACAGATGTGGTTTTCCATACAGCTAACCGGGCAGATATTGTCGATAAGATGCGTATTGAAGGTACATCGAGAGGACTTTCACTCTCGGAAGTTTCGCGCATTGTGTCTGCTGCAATTGCCGATGTTGTTGCGCTGTGTGTCGAGCGTTGCGGATTGAATCGCTTATTAATCGCTGGCGGCGAAACAGCTGCGGCGGTATGCGAACGTTTAGGAATTTATGGCATGAGCATCTGGAAAGAGATTCAACCAGGACTTCCGCTTTGCCTTTCGCTGACAGAGCCGCCGATGTTGCTGGTATTGAAGTCCGGCAGTTTCGGCAGCAGCGATTTTTTTGAACATGCAATTGCACAGTTAAAATTGTAACTGATCTTACGCACTCTGAGCTTATGAACAAGGGGTTTAAACCCCTTGTTCGAGGCGAACCT
>CALMZT010001039.1 GCA_937870805.1 uncultured Chloroflexota bacterium | reverse complement strand
TTAGGCCGTTTATTGAGACGATTTCATGCAAACAGGTTGGCTCATAAGAGTTCACGATGGATTATGCACACCCCTCAAATAATTAGCGCCTGTTTGAAAATTCTTTTGCTAACCGCAAAGGCGCAGCGTTGAGTACAACGTTCGCAAAGAGAAGAAAAAGATTGAATCACCGAGAACGCTGCGTTGATTACAACGTAGAACACCGAGAAAGGTTCTAAAGCGGGACGACACGTTGGTCGTCCCCTACGTCTGACTCCGTTTGCCTGTGTCGTCCCCTACGCCGGATAGGTTTGTAGAGGCGCACCATGTAAGCGAAGCGGCGTGTGCCTGTATGAAGATCTCACGCATAATGAAACATAGTGACGAAGGGGAAAACTCTCGGTACAATGAAAGCCATTAACACAAGAGGCGAAGAATATATGCAGCTTATCAGCGTCAACATCGGCACAGAACAGCCGCTTGACAACGGCAAGACAACAGGCACCAGCGGCATTTTCAAACTGCCAACCACTGAGTCTATACGCATCACGCGCGACGGCATAGTGAATGACATCATCATGGACAAGCAAAATCATGGGGGTGTCGATCAAGCGCTGTATGTTTACGGCAGCCCGGATTATGCATGGTGGTCAACCGAGCTAGGACGTGAACTGCTGCCGGGGATTTTTGGCGAGAATCTGACGATCAGCGACCTGGAAAGCGCCGCGCTGAACATCGGAGACCGCTTGCGTGTGGGTGAGGCACTGATCGAAGTCACCTCGCCGCGTATTCCCTGTGCGACGCTGGCGGCACGCATGGGCGACCCCAAGTTTGTGAAGCGTTTCCGCTTCGCAGAGCGACCCGGCGTATACTGCCGCGTGATTGAAACGGGCAGCGTGCGCGCGGGTGATGCCGTAAGCCTTGAGCCTTATCATGGCGAAACGATCACGGTGATTGAGTTGATGCGCCTGTTTTATCAACGGGACGCCGATGAAGCCGCGCTGCTGCGCATGCTGGCTGCGCCGATTGCCATTCGCGCGCGTGTGGATACTGAGGAACGTCTGGCGAAGGTGCGGGCGAAAGCCTCGAATGTGTTTTTGAACCGCCAAGGTGCTAAGGTCGCAAAATGAGCGTTCGCCATGACCTCACCCTCTAGCCCCCTCTCCTACCGCGCAAAATGGGTTGGGTTGGGGATGTGTGCGGCGCGGGAGAGGGGGAACAAGACGCGCGGTGTTAAGCGATTGAGCATTAAAATAGGCGTATTGACTAAATGTTACGAGACTCTAATTTGCGATGTTTGCAATAAACTTGCTATAATGATGAGTGAAGATGGCTTCAGAAAATCCCTGGTTACAACTGCGCTTCGATCTGGAACATCTCGAAATGCTCGATGAGATTGGAGATGAACTGGTCGAACAAGGTGTGTCGAATCTTAAACGTGCGGGCAAAATCAATCGCTCCGCCGTCATAAGATACTTGATTGAACGCGAATATCGCGTCGTCAAGGAAAACAAAGGTAAACGTTCAAAGGAGTGAAGCATGAAAGGTTTACGTATTTTGTTGTTCGGCGTGTTCGTCGGCGTGGCGATTGGCGCTGTGCTGAACGAACTCGACCACAAGCGCCGTGAGCGCGAAGAATCGGATGCGTTCTGGAACTCGCCGTATGTGCTGGAACGGCGTCGTGAACATGACGAACGCATGAAGAATGACCCTCGGTATCGTCTGCGTGTTGCTGAAAATGAGGCGATTTATGGAGCACCATGAACGGCTGGACAAAGCGCTTTCCCGCCTCTATTTCTTGCGTAACAGTGAGAAAGATCGGCATCGGCGCTGGCTCATACAGCGAACGATTGAGGATGTCGACGACGCCCGCATCAGTGCTGACGAAGCGATCTGGGAAGCAAAGATGATCGGCGTGCGCAATCCCGCATTCGACGGCGACATGGTCGGCTGGCTGGACGATGACTTTGACGACGAGGATGACGAAGAAGACAGGAACACCTAAACATCGTTAAGTCGGCGACTGCCAAAACGACAGTCGCCACCAGAGAGCAAGGGGGCGCGTATCTTTTGAGCGAGAGAACGCCCTCAAGCCAAGCCCATTATACCTTAGCCTCTGCACACATGTGTTGTGGGGGCTAGGTTCGATTTGGGAATGGTGATTTTAAGGAGATTTGGTTGGGCGCACACATTGGTGCGCCCCTACGTATCCATAATGTTCGCCATCCGTTGATTTCAGCCAATCGTGAATGCCCAATCGTAGAAGAGTGTGCTGTTATCGGGGCGCGTGATGGTGATCGCGCCAATGTAATCGCCTGTCGGATAACTGCCCGTGCGGAAGCAAACGCCTACCGTGCCATTGCTTTCCCCAATCGTCTGCCCACTGCTGTCCACAATGCCGGTGATCGTCGGGTCGAAGGCAAAGGCTATATCTGCGGTAGGCACAGGCACTTCATTCAGCGTGATGCCAATGTTTTGTCGTGCCAGTTCAACCATATCGGTGCCATCAGGTACGTCACCAAAGGCGATAACATCGACCCCCACACAAATGCGTTCGGTGCTGCCCATGCTGTCGGAGGCTGGCGCAAACAGTCTCCCGCTGCTTTGATAGGGGATGAC
>CALMZT010001038.1 GCA_937870805.1 uncultured Chloroflexota bacterium | reverse complement strand
CTGTATTTCTCCCCCTCTCCCCGCTCACAATACGTATTCCTCATAGCCTTGATGCGAGGGAGAGGGGGTCCGGGGGGTGAGGTCAAGCGAAAGTCCTGTACTTTTCACTTTCTACTCACTGCTCAGCACCAGGCGCGCATACACCGGATAGTGCTCAGACCCGCCAGCCGCTGCCCACACGCGCGCTTCTATCGGCACGAAGTCGGCATTATAGAATACGTAATCCAGCCGTGCCAGCGGCAGCCACGCCGGGTACGTCATTCCAAAGCCGTTGCCTGCACTGCGGAACGTATCTCCTAACAGCCCCGCAAAACGAAAATACATCTCGGTCTGGTCGGTAGTATTGAAGTCGCCCGCCACCAGCAGTGCGCCTTGTTCATTCGTCAGGCGGTCAACGATATCGTCCACTTCGCGCTGCTGTCCGTCGAAGTTAAACAGTGAACGGCGGTTCAAGCTGAAATGCACGGGATGAACATTGTAGAACGCGAGGCGCTGTCCACCGACATCCAGAATGACCCGCTGATGCGCGCGTTCCACCTGCCAGTAGTTATCTTCCAGTATCGGATATTTGCTGAGCACCGCTTGCCCAGGCGGCGTGTTGTCGGGATGAAAGGCGCGGTAAGGATAAAGGTCGGCAAGATCATCATCCAGATAAAAGTACGCCGCGCGGTTCACCTCTTGCAGCGCCACTACGTCGGCATTCGCATTGCGGATAACCTGCCCGACAGCTTCAAAATCGCGGTTTGACATACTGATGTTGAACGTCAATACGCTGATTTCAGTGCCAGTGGGCGCAGCAGGCACGGTTTTCGGCAAGAAGGCATAGCCATACATGAGCACAAGTGCGACCACAGCGGGCACTTGCACCAGCGCTACCCGCCAGCGACGACGCAGCAGCGCCAGCGGCAGCAGCGCCAGCGCGGGAAACAAGATGGCAGGAAGCGCGCTGGTGAACAGCATCATCGGACGCAGCCGTTCCCCAATCGTCATGTGAAAAAACAGGCACACGCTCATCGTCAGTCCATACAGCGCCGCCAAGCCCGCCAGTGCGGACCCAAGTTTACGCAGTCGATCCATAGTATCCCCGTGGATGAAATACACCGTAAGGCAAGTATATATGGGGACTGAAAGATAAAGGTAGGGGAAATGTGGTCTATTGTGGGAGCGTAACAGATTGTACGCCCACCAACATCAGTGTTTGGAACTTGCGCCGTAAAATAATGATTTTTGCCTGAACAAGGGGTTTAAACCCCTTGTTCGAGAAACACAGCAGCATAAACTCTTATCGTATTCAGCCTGCGCGGAACAGCGCCATCGTGCCACCAAACGTTACGGTGTCACCATCTTGCAGCGGGTGTCCTTTGTCATACACCTGCACGCCGTTGACGAACGTGCCGTTAGAGCTTTCCATGTCGTACACCATCCATGTAGTCTCCACCAATTCCAGCCGCGCGTGCGGACGCGATACTGAAGGGTCTTGCAAGCCGATTTCCCACGTCGCATTGCTGGTCGCGCGCCCGACGGTAACTTTCTTCAGCAGCAGCGGGATCGTGTGCCCTTCCTGTGGACCGTTGGTGATAATCAGTTTGCCTTTGCCCGTGTTCAGGGGCGCAAGAATTAATCTGCCATCTTCTTCCGCGCGTTCCTGATCTTCTTCCGAAACCGCCGCCGAAAACACCAGCACAGGCACAAACAGGCGGATAATGTCGTCCGACGCCAGTGGGAACGGCTCGGTGATCTGCTCATCGTTGACGAACGTGCCGTTTGCGCTGTTGAGATCGTTAATCATGAACAGACCTTCGCGGTAGCTGATGACCGCGTGCCTGCGCGAAACGTGCTGTTCAGGGATGCAAATATCGTTTTCCGGGGCACGTCCAATCGTAGCCGTTGCGTTTTCCGTCAGGACAAATTCTGATCTGTCGCCCGTCTGCGGGTCTTCCCAGATAATTTTTGCTAAACCTGCTGGCTGTTCCAAATCGCTCATCCAACCATCCCGTTCTGAAAATCCTCTATCCCCTATTATAACGATTTTTGAAAACAGTTAACGCCTAGCCAGCGGGGGTTTCGGCGATCTGCGCCAGGGCTTCCTCAATGCTTGCGACAAAGATATTCGGCTGGCGCTCTCGATTGGCAGGCAGCACCCCGATCATCATGGCGATAAAATTGCGTGCCAGTTCCGCTTCGATGACGATAAACGACTTCACCATATTCTTCGGACGCCGTTCTGAGACATATTTCATGTGGGGCAGCGCCGCCCCCAACGGCAGCGCTTTGAAACCCGTGTCACTGTACTGCACCACAAATACATCATGCGCGACGGACTCGATCATCCCCTTGGCTTCGTCGAAGGCAGCAGCGTATTCTTCCCATGTCCAGCGCTCAGAATAATGCACGAGTAGAATGGTTTGCGCGTCGTTATACCAGCGAACATCAACAGGCACTTGTGCAACCTACAGGCAATATTGACCATCCCCCTAAGTGTAGCGCAGATTGAAATTCGCTGAAAACAACCTTAACTCCTATACAGGGCGATTGCATCAAAATCGCGAATTGGGTCAAGGAAGGTCAGAAACGTCATTGTAGGGGCGAACCTGTGTG
>CALMZT010001037.1 GCA_937870805.1 uncultured Chloroflexota bacterium | reverse complement strand
ACGACGCAGGCCGGGGTGAATTCGCGCAACGCCGGGTTGGCCGGGTCGAGGTCCGGCGTGCCCTTGGGCGCTTTACTGATGCGGTGATAGCAGAACGTGCACTTCGAGACCACACCCGGCGGCTGCACGCCGACGCCGCGCTTTATATGGCTTATGGGCGGTCGGTTGATGAGGGGAATGCAGCATTCAAGCGCGTGCTGCACGAGGGCGATACGGCGGCGTGGGATAAGCTGCTCGGTTCATTCAGCGAACACCGCGCCTTCGTCGAGATGGATTTAGAGCACGTCCGCCAATTCCTGCGCCTCTATAATGTCAAGCGTCTGATTCACGGGCACACCCCAATTTACAGCATCACCAGCGTAAAACCCGAACACGTCAGGCAGCCGTTAGTCTACGCGGAGGGCATGTGTGTGAACGTCGATCACTGTTTCTACGCAGGGGGCAGCGGGTTCGTGTATGAGCTTGTACCTTTGTAGCTGGCTAAAATTTTCGCTTTCGCATAATTCTCATTAAAGCTACAATTCCTCTCTGTACTCTCTAAAATTCTTGGCGTAGGCATCGCTTGCGATGCACGGCGTCCTGGCGGTTCATCACATATCCCGCCTACGCAGTTCAACTGGTAAAAACACTTTATGCCCACTCTCTCCAACCGCGAAATCGCCAACATTTTTGAAACCGTCGCCGACATGCTGCAAATCAAGGGCGAAAACATTCACCGTGTCCTTGCCTACCGCAACGCAGCCGGAAGCGTCCGCGAACTGGCACGTGATTTGCACGTCGTCGCCGCCGAAGGCAAGCTAACGGAAATCCCCAACATCGGCGACACATTGGCGGAAAAAATCACCGAAATGCTGGATACAGGCAAGCTGGAATTTTACGAACGTCTCGCCGCCGAAGTCCCGCCGGGCGTGGTCGATATTCTGCGCGTCAACGGCGTCGGACCCAAAAAAGCGCAGATGTTTTGGAAAGATTTAAACATCACCACCCTCGCTGCACTGGAAGAAGCGGCGCGCGCGGGCAAGCTGCGTGATCTGCCGGGCATGGGCGCAAAGAGCGAGAAGAAGATTATCGAAGGGTTAGAGTCGCTTGCGCGGCAAGCAACCGGGCGCATACCTCTCGGTGTAGCGCTGCCAATGGCGGAGGGTATCCGCGCAATCCTCCTGCGGATTCCCGGCGTGACGCGCGGCGAAGTGGCGGGCAGTCTGCGGCGCGGGCGTCCCACCATTGGCGATGTCGATATTTTGATTGAATGCGAAAACGCCGCGCCCGTGATGGATATTTTTGTCGCACTGCCCGAAGTCGCGCGCGTGCTGGGACACGGACCCACGAAAAGCAGTGTCGAACTGCACAATGGTATGCAGGTCGATGTCGTGGTGCTGCCCAGACAGCGTTGGGGAACGGCACTGCAATATTTTACTGGCAGCCAGGCATACAACATCCGAATGCGCGCGCTGGCGCTGGCGAAGGGTTTCAGCCTCAACGAACATGCGCTGAGTCCGGCAGACAAAAGCGGCAATATTATTGAAGACGCCCCCAAGACGTACTGTGCTACCGAAGAAGAAGTTTACGCGGCTGTGGGTTTACCCTGGATTCCGCCGGAACTGCGCGAAGATCAAGGTGAAATCGAAGCGGCGCAAAAAGGCACACTTCCCAAGCTGATTACGTTGGACGATATTCAAGCCGACTTGCACATGCATACCACATGGAGCGATGGCAAACTCACGGTGCGCGCGATGGCAGAGGAGGCATTGGCACGCGGGCGCAAGTACATTGTCATCACCGACCATTCGCGCAGTTTGGGCATCGCCAACGGCTTGTCGATTGAGCGCTTATTGGAGCAGCAAGCCGAGGTACGCGCTGTAGACGCCGAGATGGGCGGGAGTATCCGTGTGTTTCATGGCACAGAGATGGACATCAACGCCGATGGCAACCTCGATTATCCCGACGAGGTGTTAGCGCAATTGGATTTCGTGATCGCTTCGCTGCACGTCAGTTTGCGACAGGAGCGTACACAAATCACACAGCGCTTGCTCAACGCCGTCAATAACCCACATGTCGATCTCATTGGGCATCCACGCGGGCAGTATATTCCTGACCGCGAACCTGTGGATGCTGATATGGACGCTGTGTTTGCAGCCGCCAGCAAAAGCGGTGTAGCGATGGAGATCAATGCCAATCCGCGCCGCCTCGACCTTGAAGCCCCTTTTGCCCGACGCGCGGTACAATTGGACATTCCACTGTCGATTAACACCGACGCGCACGCTGGCGACCAGATGGATTTGATGTCGTTTGGTATATTAACGGCGCGGCGGGGTTGGGTTGAAGCGCCGTCGGTCATCAACACATGGTCTGTGGAACGTTTTATCGAATGGACGACGAGCAGAGGCAAGTAAACCATGTCTGAGTTGCCAACTCTTCCAGACGACGATTCCGAAATGGAGACACGCCGCGCCACCCCTACTGAGGCGGGTCAGGTGCCACCCGTGCGCCGCAGCGTCGATACAGGTTGGTCGCAGCCCGCGTCACCACCGCCAAGAAGTTTGCCTGACGACAGTAGATCGATGCCGCCTGTCAATGCGGGTACGCAGCGCATGACCCCGATTGTGATACCGCCATCGGGCGAAGGGCATGTGCGGCAAACAAATGATAA
>CALMZT010001036.1 GCA_937870805.1 uncultured Chloroflexota bacterium | reverse complement strand
CGGCGATTTGATCGGGTTGAATAGTATGCGCGTCGGCAACCATCATGTCCGAGAAGCCAATGATTGTGTTCAGCGGCGTGCGCAGTTCGTGAGGCAGCGATGTGGTGATATTCTCACGCAGCGTCTCCAGCTTCTCTTCGGACATCTCAAGCAGTTCGCGCCGCTTCTGCAAACGGGTGTTGATCGCCGACAGCAGTTCCGCGATTTTGAAGGGCTTTGTCAGGTAGTCATCTGCGCCCAATTCCATCCCTGTGCGTTGATCCATACGATCTGTGCGCGCCGTGAGGAAAATAAACGGAATTAGCGCGGTGACGCGATCTTTGCGCAGTTCCGCCAGCACATCAAAACCCTTATAAGCGCCGGGCATCATGATGTCGCAAACAATCACGTCCGGCAAATGATGACGCGCGAGGGTGAGTCCGTTTTCACCGTTGGGAGCACCTAACACATCAAACCCCTCGTAGGTCAGCATCTCCATGACATCTTTACGCAGCGGATCTTCATCCTCAATGACCAGAATTCGTTCCATTGTTTCGTCCTTCCTTAACTTACATGTTGTGGTAATCTGATCGTGAATGTGGTGCCGCTGCCTTCCTGGCTCTCGAAGGTCACGGACCCTTTGTGTACTTCGGTGACTTCTTGCACCACCGCTAATCCAAGCCCCGTACCTGAGGCATGTCCTACATTACTCGCCCGGTGAAATGGCTCAAAGATGTGAGGAAAATCACTTTGTGGGATCCCAATCCCTTCGTCATTCACACGGATCATTACTTCTTCAGGCGTACAGTGCAGTTCCAGCTCAATGCGGCTGCCAGCTTCCGAATACTTCACGGCGTTGGAGAGCAGTTCTTCAACCATCTGCTCAACCAATTTCGGATCAACGACGACCTTGTCGCATCTTCCTTGCGGTGTAAATGTGACCTGATGAGTCGTGCCTGTTGTCTCGACTAACGTCACAATAATCTGGCGGCATAAGGCTTCTAAGTCAATCGTCTCCGGCTTATATTCCAAACGTCCTTCGGATGCACGACTGATCGTCAGCGTATCAGAGAGCAAGCGTGTCATGTTGCGCACCGCCGTTTCGATGCCCTCCAAACGCTGCTGCTGCTGTTCAGCGGACATGCGATGTGCGTAGCGTTTTAACATCTCACTGGCAATTGAAATCACCGCCAGTGGCGTGCGAAACTCGTGCGAAACCGTCGTCACAAAGCGCGACTTCAGTTCGTTGAGTTCCTTTTCGCGCTGAAGGGCTTGTAGCAAACTCAGTTCCATTTGTTTGCGCTGGCGAATGTCGCGCAAACTGCATACCACATGCAGCGGCGTGAGAATATCCTGCTCAAGGATGGGATACAGTGCGGCATCGGCTTCAAAGCTCGTGCCGTCCAGACAGCGCAGGCTAATCTCCAAGCGACGGGGTTGATTATCAATCGCTACCGATTTCAGCGATTCGATCAGGATGTACACATAGATTGAATCGACAATGGATTGCAGCGTGGCTCCAGCGTTCGGCTTGCCAAACAAATCATCGTAGACGCGGTTGGTCTGCACAATCGTGCCATCCGTGCGCGTTACCAGTACAGCATCGCTGCTGTTGTGCAGAATGGCGTCGAGCCGTTCGCGCGTGCGGTGATATTGCAGCGTGCGTTCGTCTACGCGATCTTGCAAAATTTCCACATAACGGTTCACAGCGTCGTACATGCGCGCATTGCGGATAGCAATTGCCGCTTGATCGGCAAACGCCTGTAAGCGCTCGGCGTCTTTTGATGTAAATGCGCCGACGTTGCGGCTGTCCAGGTTGATGACGCCAATCACCTGCCCTTGCGCGCGCACGGGCGCACCCAGATAGCCGTGCATCAGGTTATCGACAGCATCTACTCGTACCCAATCAGGATCGTGCATCACATCGTGGATGATAGCTGGTTGATGGGTCGTAATCATTCGTTGGATGTTCGGCGCTTCGCTTAACGGAATGCGGAACGATAAAAT
>CALMZT010001035.1 GCA_937870805.1 uncultured Chloroflexota bacterium | reverse complement strand
ATAGGGGCGGTTTATGGCGGTGTCCACCAGACAGGTGCTAATTCGTCGTCAGCGCTGTGTGTGACGTTAGTGAGCGCCGCGCCATCCCACACAAAGATTTCATAGCTGCCGTCGAAGTAAGACCGAAAAGCCAGTTTTCCATCAGCGTTCCATGCGGGGGCTGATGCGCTCGTCATTGCCGCGCTCACCCGCCGTATGCTGCTGCTGTCCCACACGTAACTGTGTATGATGCCATTCTCATTCGAGAGATAAGCGAGTCGTCCATCAGCGCTCCATGCGAGCCTGGATTCACTGCCCACGTCCTGAGCGATCAAAGTGACACCTGTACCGTCCCACACGACGATTTCGGTTTCACTATCGACCCGGCGCGTGAACGCAAGACGCCCATCGGCGCTCCACACCGGCGACTCCTCATCGTTAGGACTGCGTGAGATATTGGTTAGCGTCCTGCCATCCCACACATAGATTTCAAAGTTCCTGTCACGATCTGAGGCGAACGCTAATCGTCCGTCAATGCTCCAGGCAGGCGATATGTCGAAGGCAGGGCTTTGCGAGATATTGGTCAGCGTCCCTCGATCCCACACAAAAATATCAGGTCTCCCCGTGCGGCTGGAACGGAACGCGAGGCGACCATCGGCACTCCACACAGGTGGTCCATCCATGCGCGAGTTGCCCGACACGTTGATTAACTGCTGTCCATCCCACAGGAAAATCTGTCCACTGTCGTCATACGTTTGCAAAAAGGCGAGGCGACCATCAGCGCTCCACGCCGGACTTGACACAAACGCACGCTCCGGCGCGACGTTGATCGGCGTGCCGCCATCCCACACATACAGGCTGTCGCCATTGCCGTGATCGGCGATAAATGCCAACCGTCCGTCTCGACTCCACGCAATGCCGCCCGACGGTGCGATACGATCAGAGACGTAAAGTCTAATACCGTGTGGCAGGCTGAGGGCGTAGAGACAGTTACACTCACTTGTACTGGAGATATACGCCAGCACCGCGTTATGCGACGCTTGCCCCCAGAGACACGCTGTGAGCACCAGCAGTATCAGTAGCGGGAGATGTAATAGACTGAGAATAAACAGTGAACGAGTGACCATATGCCAGAGTATAACAAACTGTGGCACGCCTTCATCAATCGCGTAGGAATGCGTAAGAGATTGTCAGTGCCAACCATCGAATCAGGCATATAATAATGAAGTGCATTGTTTGAAAAATATGGAGACTCGTATGGCGAACCGTCGTCTGCTGCTTTCGTTTGCGCACCCTGATGACGAAAGTTTTGGTTGTGGGGGCTTGATCGCGCGCTATGTCGCTGAGGGCGCGGACGTGTTTTACTTGTGCGCGACAAACGGCGATGTCGGTACGGTGTCACCGGAACTGCTCGACGGTTACAACTCGGTTGCCGAACTGCGCCTGGCAGAACTGGATAAAGCATCAGCGATTCTGGGCTTCAAAAAAGTATTTAAGCTGGGCTACAAAGACAGCGGCATGATGAGCGACACTCTGAAAGATGACCCGGCGTGTTTGTGGCAAGCCGATCACGATGAAGTGGTGCGGCGCGTGGTCGAAGTCATCCGTGAGTGCAAGCCGCAGGTGGTGATTACGTTCAATAAGTACGGCGGCTACGGACACCCCGATCACATCAAAATTATGCGCGCGACGGAAGAGGCTTTTTACAAGGCAGGCGACGCCAGCTACGTCACTGATGGACAGCAGCCCTACGCGCCGCAAAAATTATATTACACCAGTATTCCCACGATGTTCATCCGCATCGCCGTGTGGACGATGCAAATGCAGCGCAAAGACCCGCGCAAAGCCGGACGCAACGCCGACATCGATATGCAAGCCATTCTGGAAAACGTCGAAGCCGCCCACACCAAAGTTGACGTGCGCGCCTACTTCGATAAATGGGATGCCGCCAACGCCTGCCACGTCAGTCAGGGTGGGGGACGCAGCTTCCCGCTTCAGCGTGTGCTGCGCATCATTGGTGGCGGGCAGACGTTAACGCGCGTGTATCCCACACCGACAGCGAACAAAATTGATGAGCGTGATGTATTTGCAGGCGTGCGCCTGGATGAGCCGGTACAGATGTCATGAGCGCTGCCGAGAATCACGAGCGCGTAGATCGTCTGCTGGACGCCATTGAGTTCGTCAAAGCCGATCAGCGCGAGGAAGCCCGCCGCCTGCTGCGTCAACTCATTCAGGAGGATGGCAACTTCGAGGATGCATGGCTTTGGATGAGTGTTGCCGTTGATACGCTTGACCAGAGTTCATTATGCCTCGATAACGTCCTGCGCGTAAACCCTAACAATATGGAAGCGGCGGGCGCACTCTATCGCCTGCGTGAGTCACACATCGTTGTTGAAAAGCGCCGTGCCCGTCTTAAAGCGGTGCGTGATTTATCGCTGATGGTCATGTGGATGATTATCATGGCGGTGCTGTTCGGCGTACTGGGCACATATCTCGTCACCTAATCGCCAAACCACCTATGACCAAAACAAGCTAAGCGTACTCGTGAGCGTTATAATCGCCCAATCTTAAAATAGATCTCTTTGGAGAACAGACATGACTTTACAGGCAGTCCCACAACCTTTACCTGCTGCACAATTGAACACGCGCCCGGTGACGCTGGCGGTCATCGTCGGCAATCGCGGTTTCTTTCCGCATCACCTTGCGCTCAGTGGTCGCCGCACGATACTCGAACAGCTAGCGAAAGCAGGCATCAACGCCATCATCACCGACGAGAACGTCACCAACGTCGGCGCGATTGAGTCTTTAGAAGAAGCGCGCATCTGTGCCGAACTCTTTAAACAGCATCGTGACGAAATCGACGGCGTGCTGGTGACGTTGCCCAACTTTGGTGATGAACGCGCGATTGCCAACACGCTGCGTTTCGCTAACCTGAATGTGCCGGTACTGATCCATGCCTTCCCCGACGACGCCACCAAAATGGATATTCAATACCGCCGCGACAGCTTTTGCGGCAAGATGAGCGCCTGTAACAACCTGCACCAGTACAATATCCCCTATACACTCACCAGCAACCACACCATGGATCCGAACAGCGCCGCTTTTATGGCCGATTTACAGGCCTTCGCCGGAGTCTGCCGCGTGGTGCGCGGGATGCGTACTGCCCGTGTCGGCATGATGGGCGCGCGTCCGAAGGAATTTAAAACCGTGCGCTTCAGCGAAAAATTACTCGACCACGCCGGTATCAGCGTCGAAACCCTCGACCTGTCGGAAGTTTTCGGCCAGATTGACCGTTTGATCGACACCGATCCGCTGGTGCTGAATAAACTCGACTCGATCCGCAATTATGCCCAGACCAAGAACGTGCCGGAATTATCGCTGTATCGCATGGCGAAATTCGGCGTCGTGCTGGATCGTTGGATTGACCAGAATGAACTGGACGCCACCGCTATCCAATGCTGGACGAGCATGGAAGAATATTTCGGCGTTGTCCCCTGCACGTTGATGAGCATGAGCAGCAACAAACTCAATCCGGCGGCCTGCGAGACCGACATCGTGGGCGCGCTGGCGATGCTGGATGTGCGCCAATTTCAAGCGTTGTTGGCGCAATGCAAGGCGCATAACCATCGCAGCATGGAGCAATGTGCCGACTGTTTGCCGCGGCTTGAGCAAGCGGCAGAGCTATACAAGGGGGAGTTTTTGCAAGGCTTGTCCTTGCGCCACAGCCAGCCCTTTAACGAGTGGGCCACCTATGTGCGCGAGGAATTGCACCACCAAATGATCTCGGTGTTGCACACACTGGCAATTCACTTTGAAGAAGCGGG
>CALMZT010001034.1 GCA_937870805.1 uncultured Chloroflexota bacterium | reverse complement strand
ATCGACGCCTTCCACCTTCAGTGAGTCGAGGATCAATTTCCCTTCACGCCCGCTGTTCAGCCAGCCGAGATAAGCTGCCTCACAGCCTGCACGCTTGGCATACACGGTAAAGTTCACTGTGTTGCCGCCGGGAAACATCAAGCCCATGTCCAGATACTTATCGACGGCATTGTCGCCAACGCCAATGACCCGCAGTGAGTTCACAGTTTTGCCTATCCCATATGCTCTTTCATAAGCATAACCAATTCAGCCGCGCCAACAAAATGGAACACCTCAATCAGGGCGATTGCATCAAAATCGCGAATGGGGTCAAGGAAGGTCAGCAACGTCATGGTAGGGGCGAACCTGTGTGTTCGCCCGCTGCTCAGCCCTGTACGCTTGTCCCTACAAATATGTTGTGCACCCTTGTAACCTTCAAACTAAATTTGATGCGATTGCCCTGCACCTCAATTTCTCAGGTGAATGAGGCAGGCGAATGTGGATATAATAGGAAATATTGAATTCATCAGGGGAAGAAAACCTAGTGGACAGCGACAAAAGCAAACGCGGCGCAGGCGGCACACCCGGCGGGCTGCTGGAATTTTTCATTGGGGTCGCGCTCATTATTGCCGGCGGTTATCTGTTCATCAGTCAGGTGACGGTGATTAGTCGGGGCTATTCCTTTGCCTTTGGCAGTATGCGCGTCAACAGCTTCGGGCTGTCGTTGATTCCGCTGCTGATCGGCATTGCTATTCTGTTTTTCAATGGGCGCAACCTGTTCGGCTGGCTGCTCACCATCGCTGGCGCGGCGATTATTCTGGTGGGCGTGATCTCCAATCTCGACATCTACTTTCAACCCACCAGCCTGTTCAACACTATTCTCATGCTGGGCATGATCGCTGCTGGGTTAGGGCTGGTGGCGCGTGCCCTGCGCGATCACTCGTAGACTTCAAGGTAACGGATATAATAGAAATACCGAATCCAGGAGCTTCTTTAATGGAATCAACAGTAACCAGTCAACTGCTGGATGAAATCACAGAGTTTTTCGCTTCTACACCAACGCTAGTGCAAATCGCCGAGTACAAAGTATCTGAAGCCCTTGATCAACGCTTGCACGATTTGTTGGATAAAAACAGCAGCGAAGTGTTAACGGACGAAGAATGTATTGAACTCGATGAATTCCTGAGAATGGGACGCTATCCTTGCCAAATCCCCTCATAGTTATTGCACGCTAATGGTCACTGGCAGCACGGCAATCGTCCCTTCATGCGTATCCCCACCTGTTACTGTGAGCCGCTGGCTGCCATCTGTGCCTGTTGGGTACAAAAGCAGCCACAAATTATAGTCTCCTGAAGCCAAATTTGCAGGTAAAATTAGCGCGCGGTTATCCGTTATCTGAACGCCGACTGACCACAAACTCGTGCGCGCAAATCCACCGTCCGGCGCAGAGTCTCTCCCTTGCACAGCGACGCCATTTCCTTGCGTCAGGAACGACGCGACGGTGTAATCTTGCGGGATCGTTTGCTCTGCCTGCCAGAACAGCGAAATTGGCAGTGTATCGCCTGCCGCATATTCTGTCCCAAGTGGCAGCGCATAACCGATGAGCCGAATCGTGTCACCAAAGATAAAGTCTGTCGTTGTTTCTCGCTCACTCGGCGCGGGCGTTGTATTGTATTCCAGCAGGCGCACGGCGGGCGACGTGCTGAACTCACGCACAGGATAATACAGGCGTGTCAGATAGCGTTCCAGTGGGCGTACTGTCCACGCCATATCGCTACCAAACTCCGTTAACAGCCATAAACGTGGATGCTGTGCCGCCAACTGCGCGATCAACCAGGGTGTGTTTTCTGGCAGCAGCGGCAGGAGTTCATCGACGGTGGGATTGACCAGATTGGTCGCCGTCACCAGCGGCTCAACGTCGGGAACGTAGCGTTCGCCCGGCAGATACGAAACCCCGATGCCGCGCCAGCGTTCGCTCCTGCCATAATTCAGCAAAAACTGGCGATGCTCACGCCCCGTCACCAGCACCACATCGCCCGGCTGCGTCTCGGTTTCGACAATCGGCAGCATGTCAAACAGCGCTGTATTGTAAGCAAAATACTCCGGGTCATCGTAAATCATGCGCAAGCCAAGATAGACGCAAATCAGCAGTGCGGTCATCAGGAGCATCGTCCCAAGGGCAGTGTGCCAACGCATCGAAGGAATTTTTCGTGGGGAGGTATCGGGCGCACACGTAGGTGCGCCCCTACGAACTATCCTGAATAACCACCCCGCGCTCACCGCCGCCAGCGCCGCGAACATCACCGCCCACAACGGCTTATCCATCCGTACCCACGCGAAATCAAACGGCATTTGCCCCCACAAACGCGGCAGCACGACCCAGCGCAGATACGGCACGGTGTTAATCCCACCCCCCCACGACTCGCCCGTATCGGGGGGCAGCAGCGAGGGATACACGCCCCATCGGAACGACACCGCGCTCCACTGCACCCACACGCCATAGAGCATCAAAACCACGAACACCACACGCAGAAAACTAGTCTCGATATAGAGTGTTTCTCGGTGCTCTCGTATTCTCGGTAGTTCAATTTCGCCTGTCTGTTGAGAATGGGTTGGGCGCACACGTTGGTGCGCCCCTACGTCTGCATGAGTGTCTTGGCGGTTCAACATGCGTTGCAATACAGGAAGCGCACACAACATCAAAAACGGAACAGTGGGCACCAGAAAGCGCGGCGGCCACGACAACCCACCAAACCAATGCACACTACGCAGCAGCGCATAGCCCGACGCATACGCCACCACAATCAGCAGCGCCGCCCAGATATAGCGCGTCCTGCGCTGGCGATATAACATCCAGAACCCCGGCAAAGCCAGCAGCAAAATCGGTGATGTACCCCACACGCTTGCGCCGATGCTGAACAGATAGCTCTGCACGGCGCGCTGCATGTATTGGGGAAAGATCGGGATGCGAGAAAAAGGGATATTTCCCCAATCGATTCCCAACACGCGCGCTAAACCTGTGTACGCCAGCAGCAGCAGCAGAAGCATCAGCGCCGCGAACAGCGCCAGTTCCACGTAGGGCATGAGACGCCCAACGTGCGAGTCGCGTTTGACTAGCGTGGGCATGGCGATCAGCAGCAAGCCAGGCACGGCAATCACGCTGCTCCACTTGGCATAGGGCAAACACAGCGCCAGTACAATCACGGGGATGAGCGCGCGCCACGAACGGCAGCGGCTCATGCGCCAGCGTTCCAGAGCCAGCGCCAGCGAAAGCGTGACCAGCAGCGTCAAATTCTCCTGAAAAAAAGTTTTGCTGTACGCCCAAACAATCGTCCCCAAGCCGAATGCCAGCGCCGCCACGACACCGACGCGCTCGTCATAACCCAGCGTCAGCGCATAGACGAACATGACGCAGCCCGCTGCCGCCGTGACGAACACGTTAAACAGCCAGACAGCATGTATCAACCCGACACCCGGCAGCTTATCCGCCAGCCAATACAGGGGCGTCGCCAGCAGCACCGACAGCGGGTCGTCGATTAAATCGCGTAGAGGA
Organism: uncultured Chloroflexota bacterium; assembly: GCA_937870805.1. Taxonomy (GTDB): domain Bacteria; phylum Chloroflexota; class Anaerolineae; order Aggregatilineales; family Phototrophicaceae; genus JACAER01. The sequence continues at coordinate 272 of CALMZT010001034.1, read as the reverse complement.
TAGCGACTATTCGCGCGGACGGTAGCCGGCGTGGGGAACTTCTCGTCGGCGGTCAGGTCTTGTCCCCAATCGCCGAAATGTACGAGGCTGCCCACGCCGTTAAAGAGAAACCAGGTATCGCTGGATTCAATCGAGGCGCTGTAGGTGAACAGGTATACACATGACAGCAGCGTGAAAATCCCAACAAGGAGACGAAGGCGGTGCGCAAGATTGTCAGGCATAGGTGTGAGTTGAGGGTTTACTCGATGCTTTTTAACTATTTAATACTGCGT
>CALMZT010001033.1 GCA_937870805.1 uncultured Chloroflexota bacterium | reverse complement strand
GGGCATCTGTCCTCAGTCGCACTTTCGACGATTTGTGGCGAGCCGCCTAAATCTCGCCCCCAAAACGGAATGCACCCATTTAATCAAATGGAATTGCCAGTTGAGGTAGGAATATGGTAAACTTAGTCCACAGATATTCAGTAAGATCGTAATGTTCAGCGTATCAACGCGGGCGTAAAGCCCCACATTGTCAAATTTGTTCGGGGCAAATACGCGATGCTATTTGCCTCGTTTTTTCGTTGATAGGTTGAAGAGCAGTAAGGAATAGACATTGGACGAAGGCAGTTTATCGGGCATAGCGAGCCTCCTGTGGCTGATCGCACTTCATGCGACGATTGCTCTTGCCTATGCTGCACTGACCAATGCGCGCCGCGCAATGCTGCGTGAGCAAGCAGAGGCAGGAAATCAACGCGCGGTCTACGCTGCGCGGCTCATCGAGGAAGGGTCTACACGCCTTTACATCACCTATCAACTTAGCACCTTTCTGTTGAATTTCAGCATCGCAGTGGTGGCGGCGTTAACCGTCGCTCAGCCCTTGATTGACGGCAGTACCACACCCGCTTTAGTCTATGCGGCTGTGCTTATCCCTGCTGCATTCATCAGTTTCATCCTCGGAGAGCTTGTTCCGGCAGCCGTCGGGCAAGCGCACGCGGATCAACTGGCGCTGATGCTGGTTCATCCGATGCGCTTTTTGATCTTTGTGTTGAATCCGGTTGTCGCTGTGCTGGTCGCAATCAGTAAATTGATTTCAGCGCTGTTCAGCAGCCAGTCAGCCGTCAACTCGATCACACAAGAAGAAATCCTCACGATGGTCGAAGCGGGACAAAAAGGCGGCACCATCGAGAGCGAAGAGAAAGATATGATCTACTCCGTGCTTCAGCTTGACCAGACGGTTGCACGGGAAGTCATGGTGCCGCGAATTGACATCATCGCACTGGAAGTCGGCACGCCCATCAAAGATGCGTTGGGGGCGTTCATCAACAGCGGCTATTCGCGCATTCCCGTCTTTGATGAAACCATTGACAATATCAAAGGTTTGCTCTACGCCAAAGATCTGCTGTCGGTTTGGAACAATGGTGATTCACCTGATAGTACACCGCTGGAAATCATGCTGCGTCCCGCTTATTTCGTGCCCGAAACCAAAAAAGCTGATGCGCTGCTGAAGGAACTACAAAATCAGAACATTCACATGGCAATGGTCGTTGATGAATACGGCGGCACGGCAGGCTTAGTGACGATTGAAAACCTGATCGAAGAGATTATCGGCGACATCCGCGACGAGTACGACGTAAATGAGGAAGCCGAATACATTCGCAACAGTGACGACGAAGTGATTGCCGATGCCAGTATGGACCTGGACGACTTCAACGAACTGATCGACGCTGAGCTACCTACCGAGGAAAATGATACGCTCGGCGGTTTCATTTACTCGCATCTGGGAAGGGTGCCGCGCGCAGGGGATACGATTGAATACGAGGATGTGATTCTGCGTGTGGAATCGGTTGAAGGTCGGCGCATCCGCAAAGTACGGGCGAGTCGAAAAACGACGCCGACGGAGAAGAACACCGAAGCGCCAGCAGACGGCGAGGCTTTACAACCGCAGCCAGTCACAACGACAACATCCAACGAAGGTTCATGAATGACATCCACAGATCGTGCGCTCATCGACGCGGCTATCGACGCCAGCCGTCGTGCTTACGCTCCCTATTCAAATTATTTCGTGGGGGCAGCGCTGCGGGCATCCGATGGCACGGTCTATCAGGGCTGTAACATCGAAAACGCTTCTTATCCGGTAACGATTTGCGCCGAACGGGTGGCGCTGGTGAAAGCAGTGAGCGAAGGGGTGCGCGAGTTCGACGCCATTGCAGTGGTCACACACAATGGCGGTTCACCGTGCGGTATGTGCCGCCAGATGCTGTTTGAGTTTGCGCCGAATCTTCGTCTCATCATCGCCGATTTCGAGGGCAAAGTGTATTACGACTTGCGGCTCTCCGAAATGCTGATGCACGGTTTTGGTCCTTCTAAGCTGGAGCACTAATTCACTATGCCGCGTCCCGAACGCGCTTTCCGAACACAAGGCATCATCCTTAAGCGCCGCGATATGAACGAAGCAGATCGCTTGCTTACCGTGCTGACGCCCGATCATGGCAAAATCGATGTGATTGCCAAAGGTGCGCGCAAACCCACCAGCCGCAGCACCGGACACGTTGAACTGTATACGCGCGTCGATTTGCTGGTGCATAGAGGGCGCGAAATCGGCGTGGCTGCACAAGCGGAAATGCTTGAACCTTATCTAAGGCTGCGCGAGGATTTGCAGCGCGGCGCGTATGCCAATTACGCCGTCGAGCTGCTAGATCGTTTTACAGGTGACAGCGAAGAAGCTGGAAACCGCCTGTTCACGCTGTTAGAGCAAACACTGGCGCGCCTGTGCAGCGAAAAAGAGGCTCGTTTGGTCATGCGCTACTACGAGATTCATCTGCTGGATTTAGTCGGCTTCCGCCCGGAGTTGTTCCAATGTGTCGAGGGGCACGAGGAATTGCAACCGGAAGAACAGTATTTTAGCTATGTGTCGGGCGGTGTTGTTTGCCCGCGCCATACGTCAGGCAGTGCAGCACTCGTTCGCCTGCCGCTGACCATCCTAAAATTGCTGCGGCATATCCAGCGCAGCCCGTTTGCGCAAGTTAAAGCGCTGCAAATCAACGGTGCTCTCCATGACGACGCAGAACGTTTGATATTGGGCTATATCACCTATTTGCTTGAGCGCAAATTGCAGAGTGTAGAGTTTATCCACCGAATCCGCCGTTAACGCGCTATAATCACTTTCCATCTAGAGTCAACTGAGAAGAACTATGTATGCCTTAAAGCGCATCATTTACGGCAAACCAGCAGCCGGAAATCAGCGCGTGTTGCATTTTGATGTGCTGGCGCTCACTGAGGGCGTAACTGCTGCCGATATGCCTGCGTGGCGTGCTCTTGCGCCATTAGAGCCGCTGCCTGATGGCTCACAGGCGGTAGGCATCTTCGTGGGACCCAACGATAACTGTATCTTCGCGCGCGCCCATGAGCAAAATAGTGTACCCATCTATGGCTATACCCTGATTCCGCACAGCGCCCTCGTGGAACTCGAAGGAAATTTAGGACAGTTGGTGTCGCTTTTCCTTAACCCAATCCCTTCATTCGCATCCACCAATACCCAAATAGACCCACTAGAGCTTCATCCACATGCATGGACACCCGGCGAACGCCAAACCACCTTTGAAACATTCCTGGCGCGCTACGCAGGCGGTGACATCAACATTGCGCTGGCACTGCTGGGTGCGATACTCGACGAACGCGCATTGATGGTCTATGGCTTTGCGCCGACTCTCATGGAACGGTTGCTGTTCGTACAGGGATTGCTGGCGCTGCTGCCGCCTTATGCCCGCGCTGAAGTGACCTTTTCGACGCGCGTCGGTCCACCTTCGATTGCTTATCCACACATCATCTTCATTGAAGATTTGATCGAAACGCCGCGCTACGTGGCGAACTACGCCGCAGATAATATTCCCGATCTCAACAGCAAGTTCCCGGAAGGCACGTTGCCCGCCTATTGCAATTATCTGCTGTCCTTATGGGACGGCGATGTCACCCACTTCCTGCGGACAATAGATTCGATGAATAATGTTGCGCCGCATCTACTGAATGGTCACCATCTTGGCACAGCGCTGGACGCGATTGCCGAACGCCATCTGCTCGACCAACAGGTGTGCGCGGGCGAAACCGTGCCGCAGCAGCGTTTGCAAGCAGTGCTGACAGATCACACTGCGCAAGGTGAAGTGCGCCGCGCTTACGTCAGAGCTTTGTTCAAGCAGGCGCTTGAAGCACGTGATGCCGATGCAGCTTGCATGGTCGCCAATGAGATGGATGCTGATCCACAGATTGAAATCGAACTCAGCACAGCGTTGGAAGAAAACTTAACAATCCAACCGGACGCAGTATATTCATTCGTTCGTGCGCGGCTGGCGTGCGGCGGTGATGCGCGCTGGCAGCAGCGGTTGCAAATGGCGGCGTTGAGTTCATTGCAAGTTGCCATTACCGACGGCGACACGGAAACGCTGGTGAATTGGCTGAAGCTCGTCGCCCGCGAACCACAGGTCTACGGACTCAATGAGGTGCTGCATCAGGCGATTCTGGCGTCGCGTGAACGCTGCTACAGTGATGGTGAACTCGGCAAGCAGTTGATTATGCTCGCCGTCAAACGTGACCCGAATTCACTAGACGATCTGTTAGAAGATGAAGCGCTGATGCGCCATCTGCCGAATTCGTTGGCGCTGGCGCTGCGTGAGTATCAGCATGACGCTATTGAAGATGTGTTCAGCATGAAGGGGCGCGAATTATATCTGGCGGCTGTGGCACGCGCCGCGCAGGTGGGCATCAAAGAAGTGTTTGACGCTACTGCGGTTGAGCGCATTTGGGCGTTCTACATCAGCGATCACCCCACGAATTTGCCACCTGCGTATCAACCGGAAGCCATTGTGCAAGCATGGATCAATCGCGGCATGAGCTGGTTGTTACCGGAAGCGCGCGAAACATTTATCACGCTCACACTATTTAATAACCGCGATGCGCTGTTTTACCAGTTGGCGCGCGGGCTGCTCAAAGATGAAACGCTCACGCCACCGCCGCTGCTCACATTGACGATGGCGCTCAAAAAGAGCAAACGCAGCGCCACCGATATTGTCGAAATCGTCGGGCATCTGGTCAACGAAGGGGATTTGAAGACACAGCAAGCGGTCAACGTCTACATCTCACTGCTCAATGGCTGGGAATGGCGGCGCACGGCGTTGCCTGTGGTTGAGCAGTTGGCGCGCACGCTGAATCAATCTTCAGGGCTGTCCGCGCCCGCCGAGACACTGTGGCATATGCTGCAACTGGGGGAAGAAGCCAAAAGTGATCTATTAGCGCGGGTCGGCGCGCGTTACCTGTTCGCCATCATCAATAAAGAAGAGGACGAATCACAGCTTGCCGCCGATCTGATGAACATGTATGAACTACTGCTGTGGAATTCGACCATTCGCCAACTATTGATGCATTGGTGGCGCGATTTCGTGCGCGGCGAACCGTTACAGCACTTGCAGCGGCTGGAGAAAGCGCTGGAAGGCAAACGTTCCCTTGAAGAAGCGCGCGGCATTGTACAAACGGCGATTGCGCTGCGCAAGCTGCTGGGCAAGCGTAATCTGCGCGAGTTCGCCGAAGACATCAGCCGCGTCTTCACCGTATTGGAAGCGCTGGCGGATTCGTTTGAGCCATCGCCCAAACATGAGGTGCATTTCGATCAGGTGACGGTGCGCGATGAACTACACGCGCGCGAAAGCGAACTTGCACCGCAGGAACGCACGATCCTGGCGAACAACTTTAAGGAACTGGCGCAGTTGATTGCGACGATGGGCGATAACCGCAGCAAGGCAAACCTCGTGCGGCGCGACCTTGACGGCTAGTTGATGACGGGCGAAAAGCAGCCGCAAAGCGCCGTCGATGTACT
>CALMZT010001032.1 GCA_937870805.1 uncultured Chloroflexota bacterium | reverse complement strand
GGATTTTTTGAGTAACTGACGTTACGCAGGCTTAGCTCGAACAAGGGGTTTAAACCCCTTGTTCACAGGTTCAGGGTTCGTAACGTCAGTCCTTAAGTATCGTCTTCCTCATCATCATCAAATTCGTCGTCTTCATCGTCTTGATAGTAACTTGGGTCATCAACCCAAAAAGCCCAATCCTCAGGCGCTTCACCCGTATACCCACACATGCCGATGCGCGGCGAGTTGACGACGGGCAGCAGCATATCAAGATTATGTTCTGTCGCGTGGTCATTACAGACAAAACCCTCGCCGCCCCAAATACACTCTGAGCAGACAAGAGTCGCGGGTTTGCCGCAGACTTCACAGACAAGTTCCGGCGGGTTATTGCGCGCCATGACATGAATTGGGTCTTCATCGTCTTTAGCAATTTTGCCATCATAACGCGAGACGACGACGAGTTTTAGCTCAGTCGTTGTGCCGAAATCATATTCATGGGTGAACTTCATGCCCGGTTTCAGGACTTCGCTGAGTGGCACGTCCATGTCTTTTTCTTCAATATCATCCATGAGGTTATTGCGCATTTCTTCAGGTATCGTGTTGAGAAACTGCCGGAAACTTTCTACCATCTGCTTCAATTCTTCCGGCGCGTCTGGAGGCAACTCACCTGTCAGGGGATCGAATTCTTCGCCATCTTCCTCAAAGAACATTGCTTCATCAGGCTGTCCCATATAGGATACGCTGCCGATGATAAATTGACTGAGATGTCCACAGCATTCGAGCCAAATATCTCTTAAATATTCGTCAAGGTCAGCCAATGTGTGGTCGGCAGGAATTTCAAGATGCATCCAGTATTCCGGTGCGTCTCTACCCTCGATGGCGAGGTGAAAGAAAGAGGTCGGTTTCGCCTCAGCATCTTTATTTAAAATTGCGGCGACGTTCTTGCGAGCTTTGCAGGATTCGAAGTGGGTACGCATTCCCGACTTTGCGATGACTTGACCGCAAAATGCACATTTACCTTTTGAAATCGGCTTTCTTCTCACCTTCCAGCCCATTTTGCCCTCCCTATTCCTGCGCAGCCGCCAAACGCGCTGCATATTGGCGCTTGTAGTATTCCAGATACTCGCCTGTTTTGATCTTGCGCCACCACCACTCATTTTGTTGATACCAGCGTACTGTAGCTTCTAGCGCATCGTCAAAGGTGTACTTGCGCTGCCAGCCAAGCGCGCGCAGCTTGTCACAGTTCATCGCGTAGCGGCGATCATGTCCTTCACGATCAGGCACATGCTTGATAAGTGTTTCGGGTTTTCCAAGCTGCTTGAGAATACGGTGAGTGATGTCAATATTGCGCTGCTGGTTCTCGCCCGCGACGTTATATGCTTCGCCCGATTTGCCTTTGAACAGCGCGGTCTCGATACCTGTTACGTGATCTTCAACATACAGCCAATCACGTACCTGTGTGCCGTCACCATAGAGAGGCAGCAGGTTGTCGTCGATGGCTTCCGTGACAAAAAACGGCAAAATCTTTTCAGGATATTGGTAGGGTCCGAAGGTGTTACTGCCGCGTGTAACGACAACATCCATGCCGTGTGTAATGTGGTAGGCGCGTACTATCAATTCACCACCCGCTTTGCTGGCGGCGTAAGGGCTGTTGGGCGCAAAGGGGTCACTTTCTACAGAGAAACCCGTTTCAATGTCGCCGTAGACCTCATCGGTAGACACCTGCACGAAACGTCCAATCCCATGTAGGCGGCATTCATCCAACAGAATGTGGACGCCCACAGTGTTGGTCATTACAAATTCGTCTGGCGCAAGGATACTGCGATCTACGTGGCTTTCGGCGGCAAAGTTGACGACAGTATCAATCTGATGAGTTTGCAAGGTACGACGTACTGCTCCACGTTCGGCAATATCCCCACGCTCAAAACGATAGTTTTCCTCATCACTGACGGGCAGCAAATTGTCGATGTTGCCCGCATAGGTGAGTTTGTCGTAAGCGATGAAGTTGTACTGCGGATACTTTTCGACCATGTAGCGGACAAAGGCACTGCCGATAAAGCCCGCTGCGCCTGTCACGAGAATATTTTTCATTCAGGCGTCCCTTCGCTTTGAGCAGGGGTCTCTACAGCAGGCTTTTCCTGTGCGACGGGTGAGGGATTCACAGCCACGACAACATGCTGCGATTCAATTTTCAGCACAAAGCGCTCTATCGCTTCGGCAACGCCATCTTCATCATTACCAGAGACGACATGGTTCGCAACTGCCTTCAGCCTGGGAGTGGCATTGCCAACTGCTACACCAATGCCCGCAAGCTGGATCATTTCAACATCGTTGTCGCCATCACCGATTGCCATCACCTGCTCAGAAGGGATTTTTAGGTCTTTGAGCAGTGTTTTGAGTGCTGCGCCTTTTGACGCCCCTGCTGGTAGGATTTCGAGCTGCAATACCATCACCATGTCAACCGCGCCGTTCACCTGGGCATTAAGCTGCCAGCGCAGTGAGGCTAGGGTTTGCCCTTCGGTTTTATTGAAGATGATAATTTTATTGACAGGGAATTCGTCTAAGACATTCTGTAATGCCCCCACTGCTTCAGGTGTAGGCTCGTGGTGAACAGTGAGGATTTTTTCTTCGCCATTCAATTTACGCATTAAAACGCGCGTGCCGCTGTACAAGGCTACTGTGAAGCCACGATCTTCCGCAAAGGTAATGATCTGGCGGGCGATATCAGGGGAGAGGGTTTGCTGCGAATGCACACTGCCATCTGCATGGTGTATCGCTGTACCTTGCGAATAGATGCCGTGTGTGTTGAGGTTGAGACGCTTTACCAATTCTCGTGAAGAGGCGATTGTCTTGCCTGTTGCAAGTACAATTTGCACACCTTTTTCTATCGCGGCTTTCAGCGCGGTTTCGGTGCGCGGGGATATTTCATGATTACTGTTGAATAGTGTTCCATCGATGTCTACTACAATGAGTTTGATGTCAGTCATGATTGTTTCTCTGCTTCTAAGATAATCTCTTGAGATTGTAACACAAAGCGCTCAATGGCTTCAGCAACGCCGTCCTCATCGCAGTGAGCAACAACATGTTTAGCGGCGTCTTTGATGTGCTGGCGTGCGTTGCCCATCGCCACGCTGATACCCACCGCAGCGAACATTTCCAGGTCGTTCTCGGCATCGCCAATGGCAACGACCTGCTCACGCGAAAGTTTCAAGTCTTTCATCAGCGATTTTAGCGCCGTGCCTTTGGAAACATTGGGCGGCATGATTTGCAAGCCCGTGTCAAGCATCACAGGGGTTAGCTTGACTGAACCATTCAATTGATTCTTGAGCTGCCAACTGAGAGGCTTGATACTTTGACCGTCTTTGAAAGCCAACAGTTTATTGATGGGAATATCATCAAGAATGTTTTGCAGTGGTCCGACAACTTCGGCGGCGGATTCACGGTATTTCGCCAGCAGTTCGTTGACGCGCGCGCTGTGGGCACGCATGAAGATGCGTTCTCCGCTGCTCGCCAGCAGCATATAACCGCGATCTTCCGCGAAAGTGATGATTTGGCGGGCGATGTCAGGATTTAAGACATGCTGGTAGCGAATTGTGCCATCAATTTTATAAGTGACTGCACCTTCCATACATATCAACGGGGCGACGATACCTGCGCGCTGGATAATGTCTAAACAAGCGGGACGAGCTTTACCTGTCGCTAACACGACGAGAACGCCTTGCGCGACGGCGACTTTGAGCAGCTTTTCGGCGCGTTCACTCATTTCGTGGCGGCTGTTTTGCAGCGTACCATCAATATCGATTGCCAGCAGTTTAATAGGAGAAGTCATGGTTTCACTCATGTTCTAATTGGATGTTCAACACCCTTAGTTATAGAACATTTTTTCTAAACTGTCCATACGCTACTGTAGTCGCCAAGGTTCATTTTCAGTACACGCGGCTTGGAGTTGTTGTGCCGCAGTGCAGCGTTGCGCCCGATCAAGCTGTCTTGCAAACGAACACCCAAATTCTCGATGATACTGTTCTCCAGGATGATACTACGCGCGATTTCGCAATTTTCAACTGTAACGTTATGATAAATGCTGGTATACGTCCCAATGTAGCTGTTCTTGATAATGGTGTTTTCACCGATAATCGCGGGTCCACGAATGGTGCTGTCGATGATTTGCGCGCCACGTTCGACAATGACACGGCTGTCTACTTGCGAATTGACGATAGAACTTTCTGCTGAAATACGCTTATCGACAGCCATGTTAGCAAGCAGTTCTTCAAGCACAAAACTGTTGGCTTCAAGCATATCCATTGGCTTGCCAGTATCTATCCACCAGCCCTCATGGACGTGGGGATAAACACGATGACCATGATCGATCAACCATTGGATCGCGTCTGTGATTTCGTATTCACCGCGCGCGGAGGGCTTAATGGAGTTCACCGCTTCAAAAATATGCGGGTCAAACATATAAATGCCTACCAACGCCAGATCGCTCGGCGGGATTTTCGGCTTTTCGATGAGGCATTCAATGCTGCCGTCAGGGCGCAGCTTGGCAACACCAAACGATGAAGGATCAGTAACACGCTTGAGGACGATTTGGCTGTTCCAGTCATTGTGTGCAAAATCGCTGATTAAGCCTGTGATACCCCCTTGTATCACGTTGTCACCGAGGAACATCACAAAGCGATCATTCCCTAAAAAATCCTGTGAGATTTTAACGGCGTGCGCCAGACCTTCGGGATTCGGTTGTTCAATATAAGACAGATTTACACCGAGTTTTTCGCCTGTGCCCAGCGCTTCGCGGATTTCAGGTCCCGTTTGCCCGATGACGATAGCTATATCGGTCACGCCAGCCTCACGAATGGCTTCAATGACGCG
>CALMZT010001031.1 GCA_937870805.1 uncultured Chloroflexota bacterium | reverse complement strand
TGGTGAATCCTTCGAGAAGATTCATCGCGCGTTTCAGGCCGAGAGAGCGGCACGCAATGCGGTGCGGCTGATTATTGAACGACTCGACGCCTACTTGCAAGGCGATGACAAAGCGCGTGTGTTGAATGTGCTGGACGGTGTAGAGTCGCCCAACAATCCTGAAGGCTCACTGCTGCTGGCAACGACCAATTATCCCGAAGCGATTGACGAGCGCATCGTCAAGCGTCCAGGACGCCTTGACCGCATCTTCATCGTGCCGACGATTCAGGATCGCACGCAGGCGGAACAAATGCTGCGCCACTACATGGCAGACCAATGGCAGAAAGATCACGTCGCCGTCGTTCATCAGTTGATCGACCAACCGGGCGCATTCGTGCGCGAAGTGGCTTTACACGCGCGTATGTTGGCGGCACACTCACGCCGCACTGAAGTTTCGCTGGATATGCTGGAACAGTCAGTAGAAGGCTTGCTGCGCCAGATGAACGCCGAGCGCGATTTCCTCACGCAGCGCCGCCCGCTAGGCTTGGGGACGGGGAGAAGATCGCGGCGATATGAGGATTAATAAAAGAGGACTGATGAGCAGCGATGTATGTACTGTAACGGACGCTTAGAACCTCAGCGTGTTACCCGTTTACAGCGTTATCAAGCTCATTGGGTCGTTATAGAAAATGTTCCTGCACTGGTTTGTCGTCAATGTGGGGAACAATATTTCACACCTGAAGCACATCATATAGTGGTCAATATTCTCAGGACTTTCGCTTCACAACAAGTATTTGTGCTTGAACAATGGGTTTAAACCCATTGTTCGCAGGTTCACAAGCGAAAGTCCTAATTCTAAAAGGTCATTCTCCACCGGTGCGTACCGAAATGGTCAACGTGTACGATGCGAATCAAGTCGTGTGACAATTTTTTCAGCGCGTGGAATATCATCAGCATGGAGACCTCATTGTGACCAAATCCACATTATTCGTTGCTGGCGGCTGGGCAAAGCATCAACCACAGCAAACTTCTGAGTTGTTTGCCGATTTGCTGCGCGCCGAAGGCTACAATACGACGATTGCCAACACACTCGACGTTTTTTTAGAAATTGATTCCCTCAAGCAGTTTGATCTGATCGTCCCGGTCTGGTCGATGGGCAAAATCAGCGATCAGCAGGCAGCCGGTCTGGTTGATGCGGTGGTCGAGGGCGCAGGTCTCGGCGGCTGGCACGGCGGCATTGCAGATGCATTCCGTGAAAATACCAGGTATCAGTTCATGGTGGGCGGACAGTGGGTGGCGCATCCCGGCAACATCATCGACTACACAGTGCAAATCACCAACATACGCCACCCAATCACTGCTGGACTCAACGATTTCGCCATGCACTCCGAGCAGTATTATATGGTTACTCAAAACTTTGCAGTTCTGAACTTGAGAGTGAACGGAGACCATAGACTCCCGCCAAGTGAATTTGGTCAATGTTGTACACGTAAAAGTGCACCAACTATCCCACTTTCACTTTCAACTTTCTCATCTCTTTGGACACCGATAGTGCGCGGTGTTTGCAAGAAAGGCATTAGCCAATGAGAAAGTCGCCTCTTGTAAGTCTGTGAGAACGTCTCACAAGCAAAATGTAGCCTAGAAATGCAAAGTTTTCAAGGACTAGTTCTTATGCATGTCGATCCTTCCAATGACGTGTTAGCCACTACGACTTTCAGCGGTGAGTACGCACCTTGGATTGACGGAACGGTGATGCCTGTTGTCTGGACGCGCCGCTTCGGGGCAGGCAGGGTATTTTACTCTTCATTGGGACACGTTGCCGCCGACTTTGATGTGACCGAGGCGCGCGAGATCGTCCGGCGCGGGCTGCTGTGGGCAAGTCGCTAATTTCAAACACCATATGACGCTGAACTCTACTTGCCCGTCATCATGCGGGCATTTTTATTTGCTGCCTCAAACTCTAAGACGTTAGAAAATCCCTAGAAAGTAACAGCAGCGACCCATGAACAGGTACAATAAGATAACGTTGCTCATCAATAAGGGGAATAACGATGCAAGGCAAAATCGTTCTCATCACGGGCGCGACCAACGGCATAGGCAAAGTCGCGGCACTGGAACTGGCGAAGAAGGGCGCAACCGTCGTCATTGTCGGGCGTAACCGCGCCAAGACCGAAGAAACCCTCAACGAGATCAAAACCAAAAGCGGTAATCCCAACGTCGAAATGCTGATCGGTGATCTATCGGTACTAGCAGACGTGCGGCGCATCGCAGGCGAGTTTAAAAGCAAGCATGATCGCCTCGATGTGCTGGTCAACAACGCGGGCGCGGTGTTCGCCTCGCGGCAGGAAACAGCAGACGGCTACGAGATGACCTTCGCGCTCAACCATCTCAGCTACTTTTTGCTGACGAACCTGCTGCTGGACGTGCTCAAAGCCAACGCACCCTCGCGTATCGTCAACGTTTCGTCGGAAGCGCATACCAACCTGGCGCTGGACTTTGACGATTTGCAGAGCAAGAAAAGCTACGCGATGGGCGGCTTCAATCCTTATGGACGTTCCAAGCTGGCGAACGTGCTGTTCACCTACGAACTGGCGCGGCGGCTGGCAGGCACAGGCGTGACGGCGAATGTGCTGCATCCGGGGCTGGTGGCGTCGGGCTTCGGCAAGAACAATCCTGGGCTGATGAACTGGATTATGAACCTGGTACACCTGTTTGCGATTAGCGAGGAAAAAGGCGCGGAAACCATCGTTTACCTCGCGTCGTCGCCGGAAGTGGAGGGCGTCACGGAGAAATATTGGGATAAAAGCAAGGCGGTGAGTTCGTCGCAGGCGTCGTATGATGAGGCGGCGCAGAAGCGATTGTGGGAGATCAGCGAGCAGATGACAGGGCTGACGGCGCGGGTCGTATAGCGTGCCAGTGGCACCTTTCACACTCACGGGTGGTACGTCAGTGGGTCGTCGTTGATGGACGTGAGGATTCAGGGTGGGGCGAAAAAAGTGGGTTTTGGGACGTGCGTGGAGCGCTGCCTGATTTGGATGATCGATTGTTAGAGTGCGTAATCCACACTATAGAACAAAAATCGATGCATTTGAGTTCCTTTTGACACTTTAATGCGTGGCGTAATGTAAGACGAACGCCCGTTGTCATACGGGCGTTTTTTGTCGGTAATGATATAATAGAACAAGTGTTGTCATAAAAATGAGAATTATCTATGCCTTCCAGTCAACGCCAAGAAGTTTTCAACGTTTTACTTGCTCAACTACTGCAAGAACGCGGGGCTGTGGTTGCGCCAGAAAGTATTATGTATACAGGCGCACAGAAAGCACGCCAGATGCCCGATGTGATCGTCAACTTTCAAGGACTGCGCACAGCCATTGAGGGTGAAGTGGACGCTGCCAACGCTAAAGACAAAGCAGTAGCTTCGGCGATGCATCGTGTGGAAACAGGCGTTGCTCACATTGGGGTTGGTGTTGTCTATCCTGCCAGTTTGCGTGCTGTCGAATTCTCACAACTCAAAAGTGAACTTGCTCACGCCAAATTGGAGATTGCCGTTGTCACTGAAACAGGAAGTTCTGGATTTGTATCAGGCGACGTTGACCATTTAGAACGAACACTACGTAGCACCTTTGAGCAGCTCATTAAAGAGGATATTGTTGCTGAAGCTGTAGCCTTAATCGATGCGGCAGTAGATCGCTTTGCTATCCCCGCGCTTGATTATCGAGGCATTTGGGGGCGTATTATCGACTCGCTTGGCGGTCCTACCGATGAGAAGGTACAAGAAAAACTGACAGCTTTAGAACGAGGGGCATTCGTGCGGGTTGGTGGTTTGATTGTTCTCAATGCTATGATTTTCCACGATGTTCTGGCTACCAATCATAAAAAGCTTACACGCTTAGTAGATATTACCCCTAAGATGTCCCTGCTTTTATTTCCCGAGCAATGGGAATACATCCTTGATAACATTAATTACTACTCCATTTTCCACTTGGCACGGCGTATCTTCAACGATTTTGGTACATCGGCATGGGGCACTCAAGAAGCGCTGCGGTTTATGGTGAAAACAGCCCTAAAAATCAGCGAACAGCGCGCGGCGCTGCGGCATGATTTGATGGGACGTGTCTATCACCGCTTGTTAGCGGATGCTAAATATCTAGGCACATATTACACGAGCATCCCCGCTGCTACATTGTTGTTGAAACTGGCGCTGCGTCCGAGCGTGTGGGAAATTGAATGGAATGACCTCGACGCGCTGCGGCATTTCCGCGTTGCGGACCTCGCGTGCGGCACAGGCACATTATTGATGGCAGCCGCCGATGTTATCAGCGACAATTACATTAGCGCGGCGGCGGAACGCGGCGAAAAAATCCGACTCGAAGAATTTCACAATCTGCTCGTCGAAAATATCATTCATGGTTACGACGTTTTAACTTCGGCACTGCATCTCACTGCTTCTACACTCGCCTCACGTACACCACACATTTCCTTTCACGGCATGAATCTCACGACCATGCCGCTTGGCGGCAAAGATTCAAAATTGGGTAGCATTGAATTTTTGCAAGGCGGAGAAGTTAAAGCCGAACTGAACTTGTTTGCTAACCCTGCTCCTGAACAAGTAACTGGCGAGGGCATGGCTATCCTCCCTTCTGCCTCCCTACCTAGTCTCGATCTTTGCGTGATGAATCCACCATTCACAAGAAGTGTTGGAGGTAATTTGTTGTTTGGTTCTTTGCCAGGGAACGCGCAGAATTGCAGAAACGCTTGAAGAAACTTGTAGGTAAAAAAAATGTGTTGGCAAATGCGACGGTGGGATTGGGTTCGGTTTTTGTTGCTGCCGCTGATCCATACATCAAACGTGACGGGCGCATCGCGTTGGTGTTACCGAAAGCATTATTGTCAGGCGTCGCGTGGGGCGAAACGCGTGAGCTTATCAATAGCAAATATCGTCTTGAATACATAATTGTCAGTCAAGATGCCGAACGCTGGAATTTTTCTGATAGCGCAGATATAAGCGAAGCTATGCTCATTGCGAAAAAATTGAAGCCAGGCGAATCAGTAAAAGATACGCCTGTAATCGGTGTGAATCTCTGGCGTATTCCAAAAACATCATTTGAATCGCTTGCCATCGCGCAAACATTAAATACCGAGACCGCGCCTGCTGTTTCAAGCGCGCAAGGTTCGTTGGAGATTTTCGTCGGTCAACAAAAAGTAGGCGAAGCGATTTCTATGCCA
>CALMZT010001030.1 GCA_937870805.1 uncultured Chloroflexota bacterium | reverse complement strand
TCTGGCACGATAGCCGCATTACAGCGTTAAACGGCATAAACCCCTTGTTCGAGGCGAAACTGCGTAACGTCAGTTAAGAATATCTACCTTGAAGAGTGCTTTACATCTCTCGAAAAACGCTGTACATTATGATTAAGTGGAGACTTTCAATACAAATAATTTTCTTAGTAGCAAACCAGCCTCCCCTTATTTAAACTTGATTCTGCCTGTTGAATTTCTACTGTTGTCTTGAGTAGGGTTCACCTCTCTACTGACATATCAAGGGTAACCCCTAAGACTGATCGGTAGATAACTTCTGCGTGGCAGAAGAACACAATACATAAAACATAGTAGGGAGATGTCAGTACAGTCTACGCCGTGCTGCGTATCAGTTTTCAGTTAGTCCAGGGGGAATTAATGAAAACGTGTCAGGATATTATGTTAAAAGGTCCGGCGTGCTGCCTTGCGCAGGATAAAGTCATCACCCTTGCGCAAAGGATGGAAGCCGAGAATATTGACACGCTGCTAGTCGTCGAAGATTTTCAATCACTGAAGTTGATCGGTATCGTTACAGATCGGGACATTGCTTTGAGAGTTGTGGGCAAGGGTCAAAGTGTCGTGACGACTGAAGCCCACGACGTGATGACGACCAACCCATTCATTTGTCACCCCGCTGACGATCTCGAAAAAACACTCAAAGACATGGAGACGTACCAGATCACGCGAGTTCCTGTGGTCGATAAAGAGATGCAGGTGGTGGGCATTATCATACAAGCGCGCAGCATTCAGGCGCGCGTGTCGATACGCCTGGACAACGAGAACAACATCAGCGCCTTTACGATTAAAGATGATTTCGCCGGCTGGTCAGATTTTGCCGACAGGATTCGCAGCGTGGTGAAGCGCATCACGCTGATCAACAACCTGTCACAATCGCTGACCGATCAGGATGATGAAGCAGGACTGGCGGCAATGTAGAGTTCCTGATGCCGGAGAGTATATGACAACCTGTGAAGTGCGACCTCATTAAACAGGCAGCAATGTGTCGAAGAATAGCGGGTTTCTTTACATTAGACTTAAGACATGCTATAATACCTATTAATGAGTAAGCTAAAAAAAAAATTACTTGTCTTTCATCTTTATTAACTCAAGTTTGATGACGCCCGTTGGATCTTTGCATTAGTCTTTAGCGAGATCCAGACATCTCTCGCTCATCAAACATCACCCCCTTAAGACAATCATAAACACCATCGGCATTGCAGCTCGCATTTATTGCGATCACGCTAGTGGAACATTGAAGTCGGAGCGCTGTATGGCGTACCGATGATTGCCTTTTAGTTTGTGGGGGATTGAAAAAATCCATGAAGACATGTCAAGACATCATGATTATAAGTCCAGCGTGCTGTCTGGCGGACGACAGCGTTTACGCGATAGCCCAGCGGATGCACAGCGAGGATGTCGATTACTTTCTGGTGGTAGAACGCTATGAGACGAGGAAACTGGTCGGTATTGTTACTGATAACGACATTGCGCTGAAGGTTGTTGGGAAAGGTCTCAGTGTCGTGGAGACGCAAGTCCAACACATCATGACGCACAATCCGATCATCTGTTATCCGTTGGACGACATCGAGAAGACACTAGAACGCATGGAGAGTCATCAAATCAGGCGGTTTCCCGTCGTTGACACGAACGAGCGAGTGATCGGCATTATTATACAGGCGCGGGTTATTCAGGCGCGTATAGCGATTCGCCTGGACAGCGATCACAATATCAGCGCGCTGACGATTAAAGATGAATTCGACGGTTGGTCAGATTTTGCTGCCAGGATTCGCAGCGTCGTGAAGCGCTTCACTCTCATTAACGACCTATCGGCATCGTTGACCACTGAGGATGATGACTTGAGCCTGCCCGCAGCAGCGGTTGGATGAAGCGGAAAATGACGTGGGGAAAGGCTGCCACGTCATGAAATGTGTCTAAGCATTTCAGAGATCATGACCAATTTCTTTACATTTAGATGTAATTGGTATATACTTCTGTTTATGAGGAAATTACAGAGAAATAAATTAACAACCTGAGCAATTAGGTTACTATCCCCTTCTTTTCTTCAAGTCAAGTTTGATGCTGCCCGTTGAAACTCTGCTTTAGTCTTTAGCAACTTTCAGGTATCCCTCGCTCATCAAGCACAGCCCACAAGACAAGCCTATCGACAAGCAGCACACGATTGTCCCCAAATTGATTGCAGCAATAAACGGTGTGCGACTTTGATGTCGGAACGGTATGCGCCGTGACGAACATTCACCCCAACTGCGCTCATTTTGAGCCTGGTAAACGATGATGAGTATTAAGGAAAACAGACCATGCACCCGATAGGACTGCTCGTGTGGATCATTATTGGTGCGCTTGCCGGGTGGCTAGCGGGCATCGTGATGCGAAGTGGCGGTGGCGCGTTAATCAACATTGTCGTGGGTATCGTCGGCGCGTTTATCGGTGGCATTGTCTTTAACGCTTTCGGTTTATCAGGGGCAACGGGCTTCAATCTGTGGAGCATCTTTGTCGCTTTCATAGGGGCGGTTGTGCTGCTGACTGTGATCCACCTGTTCAACGGACGCGGACACCGTCGCTCGTTCAATTAAGCAACATTTGGACTGTTGATCTGCGCCAGGGATACGGGCGAACCATTGTCCATGTCCACACTACGTCACATTCTGTTTAATGAAATGAAGGTATCACCATGAGCAATGACCGTATTTACTATAGTCACGACGCTGAAATGCAAGCCAATCGCCAGAGAATCCTGTTGACGCTGCTTTGTGTAGCGTTTGGGTTGGGGATGGGCACGGTGGTGGCGTTACTCTTTGCCCCGGCGACGGGCAAGAACACCCGTAAGGATCTCGCCAAGAACGTGGAAGAGGGTGTGAAAGATGGACGTGAAACCGTCGAGCCGATGATCAAGCGGCTTGAAGAAGAACTTCAGGATTTTCGCAAACACGTAGAACAACGCTTAAAGCGTTAATCGGTCATCGAGCGTCTAAGCTCATGACACATTTTCGTTGATCAGGCATGGAATGGTGAAAGTTTATGATACGCTCGCTGGTACTCACACCGAATGCTGATGCATCAGCCGATGTTGTAAGCGAAGAAGCCCCCGTCAATGCGATGATTTTGCTGCGTAATCTTACACAGGAAAATCTTGAAATTCGGCTCTCCGAAGGCTGTACGATGTGGCTTGACATCGTTACACCAGAGGAGAAAGAAATTCACTGGCTTGAGCGTTTACTACAACTATCACCCAATGTTGTCTCAGATTTGTTGCGAGAAGATCGCCGTCCTACATTGTTGGTGTATCCGCGCTATCTTTTTCTTTCACTATTCCAGCCGTATGCACATCCCAATGGGCTTGTGAGCAAAGAAATCCACTGCATCATCGGCGATCATTTCTACGTGACGGTGCGGCAAGCGGATGCCAATGCCCTGGAAGAGGCTTACAACCGCGTCTCCCAAAACCCTGATTCATGGCAGCGCGGCGTGGCTTATTTCTTATACATCACCGCGCAGCACATCATTGATACCTATTATCCGCTTCTGGATCGCATCAGTAATCAATTAAACGGTCTAGAAGAGAAACTTATGACTAACGGCGCAGACGTACAAGCCCAAAAGTCCGTGTATCGTGTCAAGCAGCATCTCATCGGGCTGCGACAAATGATCGCTCCGCAGCGCGAAGTCCTGTCGAATCTCATTGGCGAACAGCGCATCTCTACCAACGAGGATACGCGCGATCTGTTCCGCCATCTTTATGAACGGCTGCTTGGCATTTATGATGTCATCGACTCGCAGCGCGACCTCACCAACAGCGTGATGGAAATTATCGGTACGCAAGAGGCGCGCAAGACAGGAGAGGCGGTCAGCCGCCTGACCATCTTTTCGATGGTGTTTTTGCCCTTCACGTTTTTCGTGGGCTTGTTTCAATTAAATTTCGTCACTATCGCCGAGCCGATGATTTTACCGATCAATGGTCTCGTCATGCTCATTACGGTTGCGCTGCTGATGATCGCTTCTGGCGCGGCGATGCTCATATTTTTTCGCCGACGCGGCTGGGTGTAAACGCAGCACGCCTTATGTATTCGACTGATGTTACGCAGGTGTAGCTCGAACAAGGGGTTTAAACCCCTTGTTCACAGGTTCAGGGTGCGTAACGTCAGTTATTCGACTTCATTGAAGAACAGTTTAAGCAATCTAGCCTCATCACTGAGAAGGAAAAACGACAATGGCACAAAAACTAAATAATCAGGAATCGCACTGGCACGAAACAACACTAGACCTGGATGCTGGACGCCCTCTGGAACTGGATTCGCGGGATAAAGGAGAAGGTATCACAGCAGCAAATCACAATTTCTCTGTCGCGCGTATCGGGGATATTGTCTATATGCCGTTTATCGTACTGGAAGTGTTGTTAGCGATCCGCGTCGTCCTCTCTATCCTCGGCGTGAATGCCGAGAACCCTTTCATCAACCTGCTCTACGGGGTGACAGCGCCATTCGTGTCGCTGTTTGCGGGTCTGCTGCAAAATCCGGTGTTGAATACAACAAGTGTGCTGGAAATCACAACACTGATTGCGATGGCTGTCTATGGAATTGCGGCATGGCTGATTGGTCGCTTGATCTGGATGATGCTCAGCAGCCCGCGCTACGGCTAGACAAGCCATCACCAGACTCAGGCATTGAACGACGAAGGTTTTACGTGAGATGAGTGACGGATTTCCACAGTACACAGATGCGAAATCCGTCTTTGCTGAAATCATAAGACGCTCCTAGCTGATGTTACGCAGGTTCCGCTCGAACAAGGGGTTTATGCTCTTTAACTATTTAATACGGCGTATGAGGAATTGTAGGGGCAGACCACTGTGTCTGCCCACCATCGGGCGCACACGCAGGTGCGCCCCTACAAACACCTTGTTTCACTCCGTCTTTATTCGTTAAACTGCATAAACCCCTTGTTCACAGGTTCAGGTGCGTAATGTCAGATCCTAAGTATGTCAGACAATAACAGGTTTCTTTACAAGCAACCTCTACCACGATATACTGTAATCAAGAGGAGTTTCTATGAGAAACTCATTTCGTGATCGAAATATATACTCCCTTTAATTAAACTTGATGATGCCCGTTGAATTTTGAGCACAGTCTTACCCACAATTCAGGCATCTCTCGCTCATCAAGCACCACCCCCTAAGACA
>CALMZT010001029.1 GCA_937870805.1 uncultured Chloroflexota bacterium | reverse complement strand
CAGGTGGTGGACGAGCAGACCGTTACGTTTGACCCCACCCAGCCGGCGGAGCCGCGGGCATGAAGCACTCCGACGCCGAGCTGCATGCCTTGTTGGCCTCCAGCGGCCGCATCGCCGTGGTCGGCCACTCCGACAAGCCCTACCGCGACAGCTTTCAAGTCGGCCAATACCTGCGCCGTGCCGGCTACATCGTCTTTGCCGTCAACCCGTTCCTGCGCAGCGTGGACGGCAACCCCGCTTACCCCAACCTGCGCAGCCTGCCCGAGCCGGTGGACATCGTCAATGTCTTTCGGCGCTCGGAGCACCTGGCGCAGGTGGTGGGCGATGCGATCGCCGTAGGGGCGCGCGCGGTGTGGGGCCAGTTCGGCGTGGAAGATGCCGCGGCGGCCGAGCGCGGCCGGGCAGCCGGCCTGGTGGTGGTGATGAACCGCTGCATCAAGGTGGAGCACCTGCGCCTGGGAATTCCGCGGCGTGCCTGAGCTGCGCCCCTGGCAGGTGCTCCAATCCGAGACGCTGCTCGAGCGCGCGCCGTGGCTGCGGGTGGAGAGCCAGACGGTGCGGCTGCCGAACGGCCACGTCATCGCTGAGTACCTGCTGACACCCAGCCGCGACTACAGCATGATCGTGGCGCTAACCGACACGCAAGATGTGCTGCTGGTGCGCCAATATCGCCTGGCAGCAGGCAAAGTGCTCAGCGAGATTCCGGCGGGTACGCTGCATCCCGGTGAAGACCCGCGCGAGTGTGCCATCCGTGAACTGCAAGAAGAAACGGGCTATAAACCGGGAAAACTGGAAGCCATCGGCGGAATCTACGTCGCGCCCGGCTATACCACTGAATACATCCACCTCTTTCTGGCGACGGAACTTGTCGAGTCGAAATTAGCCTTAGACGACGACGAGTTCGTGGAAGTTGACCATGTGCCGTTCAAAGACGCGCTGGCGATGATTGAACGTGGCGAAATGGTGGATGGCAAATCGAATGTCGCGCTGCTGCGTGTCGCGCGGCGTATGGGCATTTAACACAGGGCGATTGCATCAAAATCACGATTTGGGTCAAGGAAGGTCAGAAACGTCATTATAGGGGCGAACCTGTGTGTTCGCCCGATGGTCAGCCCTGTACATTTGTCCCTACAAATGTGTTGTGAACCCTTAAAACCTTCAAACTAAATTTGATGCGATTGCCCTGGCATTTAACATCGCCTCTTGCCTAAAATCTAAATTTATACTGTAATATAGAAAACCCTAGTAGAAAGAGGATCAGGTGGGCATCAGAGTCGCCCTCTTTGTATTTTTGCTGTTGTTGATCGGTGTTGTGCCCGTGCTGGCGCAGGCAGACTGTCCAGAAATTGTGGAGCGCGCGCTTGAAACGGTTGATGAGATGTGCGCGGACACCGGAAACAATCAGGTGTGTTATGGCAACGTGAGCATCGAAGCTACCCCGCAACAAGGCGTGAGTACCTTCACATTTGAGCGTACTGGCGATCTGGCTGATTTGACCGATGTGCAAACGCTGGCACTCGGTGGCTTGGATGAAGGGCAGGGAACATGGGGCGTGGCGTTGATGCGCGTGCGCGCCAACATCCCCGACACGCTGCCAGGACAAAATGTGACGTTCCTGCTGTTCGGCGATGTGGTGCTGGAGAATGCCGTTGCAGAACAAACCGTACTGCTGCCGGTCACTCGTCAAAGCGCAGATGTCAACGTGCGCAATCAGCCAAACCCCGACGCCCGCTTGATTGCGGCGCTGGTCGGCGATCAGGTTTTGTACGCCGATGGGCGCTTAGAAGATGGCTCCTGGCTGCGCGTGCAGAATCCAGTGGATGACGAAGGCAATATCGTCGCCAGTGTCGGTTGGGTATCGACGCCAGTGGTGACGGTAGATGGCGACATCAATTCGCTGCCTGTCGTACAGTCAACGGATACGACCATTACGTCGGGCTATGGTCCGATGCAGGCATTTTACTTCCGCAGCGGCATTGGCGACTCGGCGTGCGCCGAAGCGCCTGACAGCGGGCTTCTGGTTCAAACGCCCGAAGGGGTGGAACAGGTGAGCCTGCGCGTCAACGGCGTGGATGTGCAGCTAGGCTCAACCGCTTACTTCCAGGCGGAACCATCGGCTGAGATGATTATCAGCACCATCGAAGGCTCTGCCAGCGTGCAATCGGAAGGCGTAACGCAGATTGTCGCGGCAGGAACACGGGTACGTGTTGGACTGAATGAAGAAGGGATTGCAAATACACCACCTTCGGACCCAGAACCTTATGACGCCGATGCGCTGGCAGCGCTGCCCGTTGTAGCGCTGGAGCGCGAGATTGAAATTGCCGAACCGCTTGACCCCTCGCAGATTGTAACGTTGGGCGGTGATTTGCAGGCGACGCTGACGTGGGACAATGACTCCGATATGGATTTGTCGATCCTTGAGCCTGATGGCAATCTGATCTGGTTTGCGAACCGCAACTCTACGACAGGTGGCAATCTGGACGTGGACTCGATTCCCTGTGCCAACAATTTACCATCAGTGGAAAATATCTCGTGGGGCGAAGGCGTTGATATTCCTGCTGGCACGTACACAGTAGGGGTTAACCAGTTTTCGTCGTGTACCGGTGACGCTAACTGGACGCTCACAGTGCTGGTAGGCGGCGAGGTAGTGTTCACTGAAACAGGCACGGCTGGGCAGCGCGGCATCACGTTTGATTATGATCCTGCTACAGGCATTGACGCAGAATCGATTACCGTGAGCAACGAACTGCCGCAGGCTAGTTTCTTTGGCGGCGATGGCGGCTTCTTCGGCAACGGCAACACGATTGAAATGTATGATAACCCTAGCTCAACAGGCGAACTTGAATTAGGGCAAACCGTGTCGGGTTCGTTCCGCAACAATAGATCGGAAGAGCGGAGAGTAGGGAAAGAGTGTGGATATCTGTGGTGGCCGTATCATTAAAAAGACTTCGATACTTATCTGGAACTGTACGGTCCCGATGGTCAGCAAATCATGTATAACGACGAATCCGGTACGCCAAACACTTCACTCATCAGTGGCGCGTTCCTGCCCAGCGATGGAACGTACACGATTGTCGCCCGTTCATACTTCGAGTCGGGTGGTGATTATGAACTGACACTGGAAGAAGGCGTGGTCTTCCCTGAAGGTGGCACGTTCTTCGGCAACGGCAACACAATTGATATGTACGATGATCCAAGTTCAACAGACGAGCTTGAACTGGGGCAAACCGTATCGGGTTCGTTCCGCAACAATAACTATGACATCTGGACATTTAACGGCACATCTGGGCAGGTCGTCAGCATCACGATGACGGGTGACTTCGACACCTATCTGGAATTGTATGGTCCCGATGGCGTACAGGTGGCATACAACGACGACTCCGGCAGCACACGCATGTCGCTGATTAGCGGCGCTGTACTTCCCAGCGATGGTGTCTATACAATTGTCACACACGGGTTTGGCGGTGCGGGCGGCGATTACGAGTTGACGCTGGAAGAAGGAGTCGTTGAGCCAGTCGTCCCCACGTATGAGCCACCGCCCACACCGTCCACTGTTGAACAGGGCAGTATCGAGCGTGGACAGACGGTTGATGCTTTCCTCGATACTGCTGAACGTCATTCGTGGACATTCGAGGGCAGAGAAGGGCAGGTCGTGACGATCACAATGACCGCAGCCGGTAATGGGTTCGACACCTATCTGGAACTGTATGGAGCAAACGGCGTGATGCTGACCTACAACGACGATTTTAACGGGCTGAACTCACAGATTGACCAGTTCGAACTACCAGAGGACGGCACGTATACGATTGTCGCACGTGCATATGGAGACTTTGCCAGCGGCGATTATGAGTTGACGCTAGAAGTCGAGGACTAACATAGGTTCGCGTAGGGGCTTGGCACGCCAAGCCCCTGCATTCTTCAGGACTATGATCTGAAAAGTTCAACACAATTCCCTTGTTCCTCATCGTAGGCGCGTGATATAATGCGCCGTTTGTGATGTCGGAACTCCATGCGCCTGCGGGCGCATTTTTTTGAAAGGAACTGGGTCATGGAAGATTTAGTGAAAGCGCTGGAAGCCGAAGATCGCGGTCATCCGCAGCTTCGCGCTGGCGATACCGTCAAAGTCCATGCGCGCATTGTCGAAGGCGACAAGGAACGTATTCAGATATTTCAGGGGATTGTCATTCGTTTGCGCGGCGGCGGCAATGATGCCAATTTCACCGTGCGTCGTATTGCCTCGCATGGTATCGGTGTGGAACGCACCTTCCTGCTGAAAAGCCCGCGCGTCGACAAGATCGAAATCCTGCGTCGTGCCAAAATCCGGCGTGCGCAGCTTTATTTCATGCGTGACGTGCGCGGTAAGGCTGCTCGTTTGAAGGAAAGCCGTTCGTAGTTTGGGAGTTTTCCCTATGCTGCATCCATTGATCGGTTTGCCTGCTGCGAAATATACTCGCGCTGATAATGAGTTGTACTACTACTTCATCTACAATCGCATTGTCAGCGCTGTGGTCGAAGCAGGGGGTATCCCTGTGCTGCTGCCGACAGATATGCCCGAAGAAGCCACTCGCGCCCTCTATGAGCGCGTCGATGGTATTCTGCTTCCTGGCGGCGGCGATGTTGACCCCAGGTTTTACGGCGAAGAACGGCATCCCGCGACCCAAACGCCCGATCTCAGCCGCGACATGCTGGAACTGAATCTCGTGCGCTGGGCGGTGGATGACGATGTGCCGCTGATGGGAATTTGTCGCGGCAATCAGGTGATTAACGTAGCGCTGGGTGGTACGCTGGTGCAGGATATTCCCTCAGAAGTCGAGACGGAGATCACGCACGATATACCGAATCGTCCTGAAGGACGTGTCAAGCGCGCGCATACAGTTGAAGTGCAGCCCGAAAGCCGCTTAGCGAACATTTTGCAGGGCACAGAGTTCAAAGTGAACAGCCTGCATCATCAGTCGGTTGAACAGCCCGCGCCCGGTTTGCAGGTAGCGGCGCTGTCATCAGATGGCGTTGTTGAGGCGTTGGAAGTGCCGAATAAACGCTTTGCTGTCAGTGTGCAGTGGCATCCTGAAGATATGTACATGGATGATGCGGCGATGAAGCGGCTGTTTGAGGCGTTCGTCGATGCGGCGCGCGAACGGGCGTTGGCACGCGCAAGCATTTAGCTGTAATCAAAAGCTCATCCTTTATCATCCCTCTCCTCTGCTAAAT
>CALMZT010001028.1 GCA_937870805.1 uncultured Chloroflexota bacterium | reverse complement strand
ACGAACACGAATGATTTACCTCAACAATGGGCTTAAGCCCATTGTTCGCAGTCTAATTGATTTCTCCATCAGTTGGCGGGCGCACACGTAGGTGCGCCCCTACAAATAGATAGGAATTTGAACTCAACTGCGGGACTTCTATAACTTTTCACGCATTGCTCGTTACTACTGTTTTATCCACTCCAACCCTTTGAGAATGTCGCCGCAGACTTTTCGTCTTTACTCGCCTCAGGGATACGCCACAGGTAACGGATAATCGTATCAGCAGCGATGAACATGATAATCAACGCCTGAATAATTTTCACAAGGTCAATGGAGATATTCGCGCGCGCCTGCATCATGCCTGCGCCAGCATACAGCGCGCCCCACAGGAAGCCCGCCGCAATCATATTGCGCGGGTTCTGCCGTGCCAGTAGCGCTACCGCAATCGCGTCGAAGCCCACGCCTGCGAAAAATTCTGGCTTCATGTTCAGTGCCACGCCAGAGATTTCAATCGCGCCCGCCATGCCTGCCAGCGCGCCGCTGACCGCCAGTGCCAGCATGATATTGCGCTTGACGCTCATCCCGGCGTACTTCGCGGCATCAGCATTGCTGCCTACTGTGCGTAGTTCAAAGCCTAACGTCGTGCGGTTCAAAAACCAATCGGTGAACCACACCGCAAACACCATCAAGATCAAGCCGATGTGCAGCCGTCCCTGTACCGTCAGCGCGGCTAAGGCAATCCCTGCCACTGCAATCACCACACCGTTGACGATGGGGCGGATTGCCATACGCGCATCTGCCTGGATGCTTTCGCGCCGCGCCCACAAGCCGAACAGCGCTACCAACACGCCCGCTACAATAAACCACACAAGCGAAATCTCGTTAAATGCTGGAAGCTGTGCGCTTGGCAGAACGTCGGGGGTCTGATCGGTTGCGGCATTTGGATCGCGCAAAATGTAGGGATCGCGCGCTTTAATCAGCCAATCGACAAAGCGGATAGCGATAAAGTTGAGCATGATTGTCGTGATAACTTCATGCGCGCCCGTGTAGGCTTTTAGCGTGCCGGGGATTAAGCCCCACAGCGCGCCGCCGATGATGCCTGCAATCAGCACCAGTGGAATGTGAATAAACGCAGGCAGCCCCGCAAATGTCCCGACAAAGCCCACTACTGCCGCGCACGTCGCGCCGATGTAAAGCTGCCCTTCCGCGCCGATGTTGAACAAGCCCGCTTTGAAGCCTAACGCCACCGCCAAGCCCGCAATGATAAAGGGGATGGCGCGCACGATGGTATCTTCAAGCTGTCCGGGGAAGAACAGCAGCACACCACCACCGAGGCGCAGAAAATCAGCAAGTACCGGATCGTCGTCGGGGTTTTCGGGTGTAATCGAGCGATCATAGATCACACCGGAAGGCGAGCTATTATCTCTATCGACGAGAATGAGAATCGGCGGCGGACGGCGGGCGATTAAATTGTTGTTGAGCACGGCTTCCAGTTCGGTGTCAATTGCCGTGCTCACGTCTTCGTTGGTTAAAAGTCCTTCGCCGTACAGCGCATTCAAGACGCGCAGTTGGTTCGCCAGCCCGATAATGTCCGTGATGCCCGCGTTCACCAGTCGTATCTCTGTAGTGCTTAACGAGCGCACGCGCTCAAGCCCTGTAGAGGCGCTGGAACCCAACGCCGTGATCGCCGCGATGTCGTCGGCGTCCTGACTCGTGGGTGTCCGTTCAAGGCTGTCCAGTACATCCAACTGCGTCAGCATCCGCGACAGCGCAACCACGCCCAATTCGTTGACGATTTGCAGATAGCGCAGCAGTGTATTGTCGTCGGTGATTTGCGCGGCAGCAGGCAACTGCTGTTCAATCGCCGCGCGGTCATCGGCGGTCAATACTTCCATGTCTGCGTAGAGGGCTGCCATATCGCGGGCGAGAGCGCTGTCCATTTCGGCAAGCTGAGCGAGTAAATCGCGCAGCCCACGTAAATTTTCATCGCCAACTGCCACAATCGCCGGGATACGTTCACCGAGCGCGACAAAATCTTCGTCACTCAACGTTGAATAGCGCGACAGCACATCAGCGTAGCGTCGCACGCTATCCACGCCAATGCCTTCTAAATCGGTTAAGCTGCGCGAAAGCGTGCGTACCTCGCGGCTGGTCAAGGGTTCGACGGCGATGAGCGTGCGTACCAGATTGAAATCATCGCTGGACACTGCATCCGTGTAAGTGATGCCAATCGAGCCTTCCAGCAGAGCGCTGTAGGCGATGCCTGCCGTGCGCAAGCCGCGTCCGATGTCGCCGCGACTCGTCGTCAGCACCATGAAGGGCACGCCGATCAGCAGCGAGGTGATGACGGCAAGGATCGGCACAAGACTGGGTGAGATGCGCCTCCACCAGCCACCGCCTACAGGCGGTGATGGAATATTTGCAGAAGGACGCGGGAGGGTACTGTCAGCCATCAATCACCACTTTCTGTTCCTGTGTATCGCGCGCGTTGGGGTGAATGCCCGCCATCAGCAAGCCCACATTTTCGCGCGAGGCTTCTTCAATGGACAGCACGTCGATAATCTTGCCGCTAAACATCACCGCTACACGATCTGACAGCGACAGAATCTCGTCCAGTTCGGTGCTCACCAGCAGAACTGCTGTTCCCGCATCGCGCATTCGGATAATCTGCTTGTGGATGAACTCAATCGAGCCAACATCCAAGCCGCGCGTCGGCTGCGCCACGACCAGCAGATTGTTCGGGCGTTCAAACTCGCGTGCGACGATGACCTTTTGCTGGTTGCCGCCGGAAAGTTTGTTGACGCTGACGAAGATGCTCGGCGTGCGCACGTCGTACTGTTTCACCAGCTTTTGCGCGTTTTCGTTGATGGCTTTGTCATTTGTCAGAATACCAATGGAGAATGGTCCAATGTAGTACGTTTGCAGAACCATGTTGTCTTTGACCGGAAACGAGCCGACGATGCCATTTTTGCTGCGGTCTTCGGGGACGTGCGCGACCCCGGTTTCGGTGATGCGGCGCGGACGGTGGTTCGCGAGGTCTTGCCCATTAATGGACATATGACCTGCAAGCACTGAGCGCAGCCCGGTGATCGCTTCGACCAGTTCCGTTTGCCCGTTACCTTGCACGCCCGCGATGCCAAGGATTTCGCCTGCGCGCACCGTCAGCGACAGGTGATCGACGGCGATGAGCTTGCGGTCATCTTCGACCACCAACTTTTGGAGCACGAGCACTGGCTCTCTGGGTTTGGCAGGCGCTTTTTCGACCTGTAAAATGACTTCGCGCCCGACCATTAACGAGGCGAGGGATGCTTCTGTGGACGTTTTGGGGTTAGCCTCGCCCACGACTTTGCCGAGCCGCAGCACATTGATGGCATCACAGATTTCCAACACTTCTTTCAGCTTATGGGAGATGAAAATCAGGCTCACGCCGCGCGCTTGCAGCGAACGCATGATGCTGAACAAACCGCGCGTTTCCTGGGGCGTCAGCACGGCTGATGGCTCATCGAGAATGAGGATGTCGGCTTTGCGGTACAGCGCCTTGATGATCTCCACACGCTGCTGCACACCGACGGGCAAATCCTGTATCAGCGCGTCAGGATTAACCTCCAAACCGTACTCTTTGGAGATTTCCATAATGCGCTTTTTCGCGGCGCGGCGGTCAAGGAACGGTCCATTGACCGACTCGTTGCCGAGCATCACGTTTTCGGTCACGGTGAGCACAGGCACAAGCTGGAAATGCTGATGCACCATGCCGATGCCCAGCGCAATCGCGTCGTTGGGGTTTTTGATGGTGACAGGCTTGCCATTAATCAGGATCTCGCCTTCATCGGGCGTGTACAAGCCGTAAATCAGGTTCATCAACGTACTTTTGCCCGCGCCGTTTTCGCCGAGCAAGCCCAGCACTTCGCCTTTATGGAGTGTCAGATTGATATGATCGTTGGCGAGTACGCCGGGAAAGCGTTTGGTCAATCCGCGTACTTCGAGTACGGGCGGGGTTTGTGACATAAAGCCTCTGCAAGAATGATACAATTTTAAAACAATGGCGATTTGCGGCGTAGTATAGCAACGTTTGCTGGAATTGGAAACAAGCGTGTATAATGGCACATATGTTCCATAAAATCAGGGATAATACATGCCTGTACGCATTACCTTTGGTGAAAAATACTGGGACGAAGAAAAACAATCATGGGATGTCCAACGCACAAGCTCTCCTGACGCTCCTATGTTTCCGAACGATAGCATACTTGAACCAAAATCCAATTGGCGCTATGTCAACTATATTGTTTGGGTGGCTATGGCGGAGGAATGTGGCATCACCGCTTGGCTCATCAACAATGAAACAGGGATTATCCGTGACAATGAGAGTGATGTGGTAAAACCCTTGACTGAAAATGATTATCGCATCGTCAACGAAGCATACCTGTTACGCAGTGCCTTTGCCGAAGGTCGCCCCGGATGGAATATGGATGATGATGAATTAAAAATTGAGAGCAAGGAATTAGGTACTCTGCCGCGTATAGCAGCGACACCATATGATCAATATCTCGCGAGACTTATGTGGCTGCGATTTTGGCTCCGTTGGGCACTCGATAATTGTAGTGAACCTTCAGTAGTTGTCTCTTGGTAGCTAAACATCAGCCAAACCTCCGCAACAAAAACACCCTAACGCGCGTATAATCGGTAATAGAAGCACGAGTTTTATCAGGAGTTGCTTGTGTTACCGTTGAATGCCCTGCGGCGTAATCGCAGTACGCCTTATATCACCTATCTATTGTTATTCGCCAATGTGCTTGTTTTCTTTTGGGAATTGACCCTTTCGCCACGCGGGCTATATGACGCCTTTATGACCCTTTCGATGGTGCCCTGCCAGGTTGGACAGGTGCCCTTCACTGAAATCGCCCTCGATGGCTTCCGCAGCATGTTCTTTCATGGAAGCTGGCTGCATCTGCTAGGCAACATGCTCTTTTTGCTGATCTTCGGCGTACACGTCGAAGAATACTACGGCAGCAAAATGTTCCTGTTTTTCTACGTTGCGGCGGGCTATGGCTCGGCGCTGCTGCACACGCTGTTTAACATGGGGACGTGCATTCCCGTCATCGGCGCAAGCGGGGCAATCTCTGGCGTCATGGCGGCTTTCCTGCTGCTGTACCCCGGCGTGAAGATCAAGATGCTCAGCCTATTTCGCGGCATTCCCCTGGGAACGATACAAGTGCCTGCGCTCCTTCTTCTCGGTTACTACTTTGCGATGGATATGCTTGATGCGCTGCTGCCGTTCTTTGATTTACCCGTCACCCGTCCCGGCGTTGCGGTATGGGGTCACATCGGCGGTTTCATCGCAGGCTTCGTCTTCACCTTCGTCGCCACCATGTTCAAAGCCGCGCCAAAGGTCGATCCACTGCCAGATTTGGGTGATTAGGACAAAAAAGATTAGGATAGGTGGTGGAATGGTTGTGCTTCCACCTATCCTATAATGGCATCAACTGAATCTTGTCCAGTGATAATGCATGATGAAAGGACAATTTTGCGATGATGCCCATTTCTGACATCAACCCGACACGCCGCTTCCCAATCATGACCTATATCTTGATTGGCATTAACTTTTTAGTTTTTTTCTGGGAGCTGACGCTTGGCGAGCGTGGCTTGGAGCAGGCATTCATGGATTTAGCCGTCGTGCCTGCCAATATCGCTCGTCTCGGCTGGTTTCACCCCGAAACACTGATGGATATTGTGCGCAGCATGTTCTTTCATGGCGGCTGGGCGCATATTCTCGGCAATATGCTGTACCTGTGGATCTTCGGCGACAACATTGAAGATCGTTTCGGCTCAATTCTGTTTCTGGTGACTTATTTTGTCTCTGGCTTCGCGGCAGTGTTCGCCCAGGCATTGATGGATCCGACCTCAACCGTACCGATGGTCGGCGCAAGCGGTGCGATTGCGGGTATTCTCGGCGCGTATGCGGTGCTGTTCCCGAACGTGCGCGTGCGTGGTTTGGTGGCGCTCGGCAGAGTATCGACGCTGCAAGAAATGCCTGCGCTGCTGGTGCTGGGTTTCTGGTTCGTTCTACAATTGTGCAGCGGCATCGGCTCGTTGACGGATACAGGCGCAGGTGGTGGTGTGGCGTTCTTCGCGCACATCGGCGGCTTCATCGCAGGTGTCATCATTGCCCTGTTACTGCGCACGGTGGTTCCCCAACCGCCCGCCGCAGAGCGTGAGCAGATGGTCTACAACTGGCGCAATCGCGGCACAGGCACACGTTAGACCACAAAACCTCAATGATTTGTAGGGCGTACCGCCATAAGCGAAGCGGCTACGCCCTTTTCATTTCCTCTATCAAATGCCCTTGCAACCAGGTGGAGGCGTACCCACTTAAGCGAAGCGGCTACAGCCTTTTTGTCTCCCTGTTATAATCAGGAAAATGTTTGAACGCGAAGGCTGATCGTATGCCGCATGATGTTTTCCTGAGTTACAGCCATCAAGATATACAACTGATGGGGCAGGTGTCCAATGACTTGCAGGCGGCAGGCATGGTGGTCTGGTCCGATACTCGTCTGCATCCCGGCACTGAGTCATGGCGCAAAGCTATCGAGGACGCCATTGACGAAACGTGCTGCGTCGTCGTGATCTTCTCGCCAGAGGCGAAAGAGTCCAAGTGGGTGACGGCAGAACTGGATTATGCTAACTCGCAGAAGAAGCCCATCTTTCCCATTCTGGCGCGCGGCGATGAGCACGACGCCGTACCGTTTGGCTTCGTCACGGCGCAGCGCATCGATATTCGCGACAGCAATCGTTATGCTATGGAGATTGGCAAGTTGATTGACGCCGTGCGTGGGCAAGTGGCAAACCCGACGGCTCACAGCGCCAGCCACACAAGCCCCCTAACACCTCATCACGTCCCGCTACTCGAAAAGGACAAGCTCGACCCCTGGAATTTTCTGCATCAGGCGCGCCTGTTGAGCTGGCTGTTCCTCTCGCCAATGGAATACCTACAGCAGCGCAATGCAGATCGTGAGGCGCTTCTTAAAACGGGTGGTTGGATTGTCAGCACCCTTTGCTGGCTGCCGCTGCTGCTGCCTATTCTGGGCTACACGATGGGGACAGTACAGGTCAGCAATCCCTCGACAAGCAACCGCTTCCTGTTAGCTGCCTATGCCGTATACTTCGGCGGATGGTTTAGCAGCGCCTTGCTTGCGGGACGTTCAGATCGGAGTGCGAACCTCATTGGCTTCTTTCTCACGGCATTTATGAGCGTGTTGAGTTTTGTGGTTGTCGGCGGCGTTGGACAAATTATCCTGATCGAGGGCAGTACGACTGCATCACTCATCATGCTGCTCACGACCTGCATCTCGCTGGGCTTTGCCGCCGCGATTGCCCTTGTCGTCACGAACGGCGGAACAGGAGTGGTTGCTGGAGTCGTCGTTGGCACATTTATCGCAATTACGTTGTTCAAAATTCCAATTGGCGTGGCGGGCGGTATCAGCGGCGTACTCATGGGCGTCATCGCGTTTGTGCTGTCCGCGAGTTTGGATCAAGGTCTGAAAAAAGGTCAACCTACGTGGTTGAGTCGTGGGATGCTGGCGCTTGGTATTATGGATTATGCTGTGATGTGTTGGATCTATCTGCTCGGCGGTTGGTTTTTCATCCATCAACTCTAGTAGAGGAAACCTAAATGAATTTCGACATTTCGTTGGAAACCTTCCAGCAGGCACGCGCGCGCATCGCCCCTTACACGCGGCACACCCCCATTTTGCCACTGCCGCCACTGAAAGACGACTTGCCATCGAGTTTGCGCCTCAAGCTGGAAAATCTGCAAGTCACAGGCTCATTCAAGCCGCGCGGTGTCTTCAATACGCTGCTGCAATTGACGCCCGAACAGCGCGAACGCGGCGTGATCGCGGCATCCGGCGGCAATCATGGCGTGGCGCTGGCGTATGCTGCCAATCGTTTGGGAATGCCTGCAATTGTCTATTTGCCCGCGACAGCCAGCGAAGATCGTGTCGCGCGCGTTAAAGTGTGGGGCGCGCAGGTCATTCAGCACGGCGGCGTGTGGGACGAAGCGCACACCAAAGCCGTCGAACACGCCAATGCAGCAGGCTTAACCTACGTGCATCCTTTTGATGCTGGCGCGACGCTGGCAGGACAGGGCACACTGGGCTTGGAGCTGTTGGACGATCTTCCTGATATGGGCTGCGTGTTGATTGCCATCGGCGGCGGCGGGTTAATCGCGGGCATGGCATGTGCTATCAAACGCCTGAAGCCCGATGTACACATTATCGGCGTCGAACCCGTAGGCGCAGCGTCCATGAAGCTGAGTGCTGATGCGGGGCATTTGGTCGAACTATCAGAAACGCGCACGA
Organism: uncultured Chloroflexota bacterium; assembly: GCA_937870805.1. Taxonomy (GTDB): domain Bacteria; phylum Chloroflexota; class Anaerolineae; order Aggregatilineales; family Phototrophicaceae; genus JACAER01. The sequence continues at coordinate 3,843 of CALMZT010001028.1, read as the reverse complement.
TTGCCGATACGCTGGCTCCGCGTGCGGTGAGCGAGTGGACACTGAATCTCACGCAGCGCTACGTCGATGAAATTGTGCTGGTGAACGACGCGCAGATGATTGACGCGATGCGCTGGCTGTGGCTGGAATGTAATCAACTGGTCGAACCCTCTGGCGCGGCGGTGATTGCAGCGCTGCGTGCTGGACTGGTCGATGTGAGCAGCTATCGTTATCCAGTCGCGCTGATTTGCGGCGGCAACGCGGCAGCCGATACCGTGTGGGAGACCTACGAAACCAGTGCGCGGGCGAAAGGGTCGTTAGAGTAAGCAATGAGCAACGAGCAATGAGTTGAAAGTAGGCAGTTACGTTTGAAAATGCTCTAAAAGTTCGCTAAAAGGGCTTGTTTGAAAGGAGTCTTGCGGTATTTCAGCACCTTTAGCGTGCTTAGCATATTCTCTCGTAGGCTCAACCTTTAAGGCGTGTCCGAAATTAAGTTTCGCTTCGAGTCGCCTCGCAGCGGGTTCAAAACCCGCCGCTAGTGTCTATCTGTAAACCTCTGAAGAGGTTCGAGTGCCGAAATGTTTTGATAGAACAATCCTTTCCAGGGTTTCCAACCAAACCTTAGCCAGACGTTTTGAACATCTGGCGAGGTAAAGCGAGTATTTTAATTTCGGACACGCCTCTTTAGCTTGAGCCGGAAAACCCTTACACTCCATAGAACGACCATAACACCTGACTCATCCCTTTTAACTTTTCACTCATCCCGCATTGCTTTCCACTCATCCATTCATTAAACTTCCGCCTGATTTTCACTCATTGCTCATTGCTCATTGCTTTCAACTATCGACTACCTTCAACGCTAGGACTCATGTTGCGCCGTTTCCTGCCTATTCTCGCGTTAATCGTGCTCACGCTGCTGTGCTTTCATAAGCTGGCGTTCACCGATGGCATCATCGCGCGCGGTGATACGTATATCTACTTCTATCCCTATTGGGCGGCGCGGGATGCAGCGCTGCGTGCGGGATATATCCCCCTGTGGACGCCCGATATTTTTATGGGCGCGCCGATGCTGGCGGATAGTCAAGTTGGTGTGCTCTACCCTCCCAATTGGCTAACGATCTACCTCAATACACCCGATGCCATCCGCGTGAGCATTTTGCTGCACGAGGCATGGATGGCGCTGGGCGCATATCTGCTGGCTCGGCGTGCGCTGGGTCTCAGTCGCCTGGCGGCAGTTTTAGCGGCAGCGCTGTTTGCGTTCGGCGGGCACGTTGGTGGGCATGTGGAGCAGATCAATCAACTGCAAGGACTCGCGTGGATACCCTGGGCGTTTTGGGCATTTCACACCACTTTGGAGCAAACCACCTGGCGCGGGCGCTTGCGTTTTCTGCCGCTGTTGGCGCTGGTGATGGCGCTGCAAGTCCTGTGCGGGCACACACAGATCGTCTTCGTCACTGGCGTAGGGCTGGCGATCTATGGGGTTTTTATCTACACAGATATACAAAATGTAGAGGGACTAAATCAGCCTGATAAAAATTCTCTCTCTTTCTTATCTTGGCGAACTTGGCGACTTGGCGGTTCGTTTTTTCTCTCTTCTATCTTATTGCTCATTCTCGCAGCAGTCGGTGCGGTGCTGCTCACCTTACCACAGCTTGCCCCAACATTGGAACTTATCAGCTTATCCAATCGTCAAGGCGGCTTATCACAGTCAGGCGCAACGGCGTTTTCGCTCAGTCCACTCGTCCTGGGGCGCGCGCTGCTGCCCAACTACGACACGTCGATGTTCGGTGAATACATCGCTTATATAGGCGTAGCAGGCTTGGGCTTAGCCATCATTGGCATCTTCTATACCCCGCGCCGCAAGCTCGTGTGGATTGTGCTTGCCGTCGTCGGCATCGCCTTAGCGTTGGGCATTTACAACCCGCTGTATTGGACGCTGGCGTCGCTGCCGGGCTTTAACTTCTTTCGTGTGCCTGCGCGCTGGATGGCGTTGTTCGCCCTCGCCGCCGCCATGTTAGCCGGACTCGGTTTGCAAGCGCTGCTCGATGGCAAACGTCCGCGTCTGCCTGTGTTCGCGCTGATTATCGTCGTCATCACTGGACTCATTGGGCTGACATTTCTCACGCCCTACGCGCCCGAAGCCAGCTATGTACCGGGACTTTTCGCGCCCGCGCTGCGCGCCTTGTTCGCCTGGGGCGTCGCGCTGTTATTGTTCATCGGCTTCCTGGCATTGCACCTCTGGCGCTGGAAACCTATAGGTACGCTCGACTCCTCCTCTCTATTACTATGGAGAGGGGGTTGGGGGGTGAGGTTAATCTTTGCCCTCGCCCTCCTCGAAATCCTGCTCGCCGCCAGCACTCAGCCCTACAACGATCTCAGCGCTCCTGACGCCTACGACGCGCGGCGTTTCACCGTCAGCCAGTTGCAAGCCTTCAACGCAGACGAAACCGTTCCGGGGCGCATCTTAAGCATCAGTGATTTGCTCTTTGACCCCGGAGATCGCGCGGTACTTGAAGCCCGCTATCAAGCGCTTGGCATGTCCGAAGCCGCCATACGCAACTCGTTTATCGACCTCAAAATGAATGAGGTGTTGTCGCCTAACCAGCCGCTGCGCTGGGGCATCCCGACAGTAGATGGCTTTGGTGGCGGACTCGTGCCCACCGTCTACTATACGTGGTTCGCCTCACTGCTGACGCCCAATGGTCTGCCCGCCGTTGATGGACGCCTGCGTGAAGCGCTCGCGCTGCCGGAAGAATGTCGCGGCGGCTGCATCCCCGAACAGCGCTGGCTCGACCTGATGGGCGTGCGTTATCTGATTGTCGATAAGGTGGCTGATTTCTGGCAGGAGAGCGTCGCCTATGATACGACGTTTGAAGTATCCCTCTCGTCAGGACAAACTTATGTGCCTATTTATCCAGCGTTTGAAGCCACAGCGCTTGATGTGCTGTACGCCGCCGACGCGCCGCCGACGCTGAACATTGATGACAGCGAGATCACAGGCGAAACGCTGGCGCTCGGTGCAGGTGCGCCAGCGTTGGAGGGTTTCCAGATAGTGCGCTTTACCTTTGAGCCACGCGCCGAAGTCTTCGGCACGCTGAATGCACAGACAGACACCCGTATCCGTGCCATCACGTTAGTTGATATGCGCGCAGATGAAGTGTTCCAGCAGATGACTACGGATGCCAATTGGCAACTAACGCTTTCCAGCGACGTGAAAGTCTATGAGCGCGCTGTGCCCGCGCCGCGTGCGTTCATAGTATCCAACATCGTCACCGTACCCGATGACGCGGGCAGCATCCACGCCGCATTGCAACTCATGGACACGCCCGATTTTGACCCCTCAACCACCGCCGTGCTCACCACCAACGATCTGCTGACATCCGAATCTCTCACCCTCAACGCCACTGTCACCCTCACCCACTACGAAGCGGAACGTGTAGAAATTGATGTCAACACCGATCAAGCGGGTTATCTCGTGCTCACCGATGCCTGGTATCCCGGCTGGCACGCGACGGTTAACGGCATCGAAACACCCATTTACCGCGCCGATGTGATGTTCCGCGCCGTCCATGTTCCTGCAGGCGCAAGCACGGTCATCTTCACCTTTTCACCGACAGCCTATCCTCTCGCGCTTTACATCGGCGGCGCAGCGTGGCTACTTCTCACGGTGTTCGGTTTGATAATCTTGTGGCAAAAGACGAGGCGTCTGTAGGGGCAAGACATGTCTTGCCCCTACTCATTGCTCATTGCTCATTGCTCGTTGCTCATTGCTGCTTAACGCTCTTCCAGCGGCGTCCACGCCAGATCCAGCGCGCCCGTGTAATTCACGTCAGGGCGAATCAAGCGTCCCCCCATCTGCTCAAT
>CALMZT010001027.1 GCA_937870805.1 uncultured Chloroflexota bacterium | reverse complement strand
GCTTCCAGTTGTGCCCATCTGCTCGACGTTAACATCCTTGCGGCGCACTGTATCGCGCACGGTCTCAGTGCGTTCCTGCACATCTTTCTTGACGACGACTTCTTCTACGACGCGCGCTTCCTTGTTGATGACGGCTTCTTCGGCACGTTCATGTAACTCATAAGCCTCATCGCCCTTAGCGAAGTCAGCATCCGTCGCCTTACGATCTACAGGATGACGTTCTACCTGGACACGCTCTTCACGCAGGCGTACCTGTTCTTCGACAGGCTTTTCGGTGACATAGCTGGTGACACGGACACCGCCGCGATCAACCTCGCGCTTGCCGACCTTAAGTTCTTCTTCGACAACTTCGAGGCGCGCCTGATCGTCCACGTTTTTGGAACTCTGGCGTTCGCGCTGAAGATCGGTAGCTTTGTAGTCCTTGGTGCTGCTGGCGTCGAAGCCCTGCCAACCGCCTGCGCGCCAATCCTGAGCGCGGGTCTTGACATCCACTGGGTTGTTGCGGTTCATGATTTCCAGTACACGATCATTCCAATCATCATCAACGTGAGCTGTTACCAGCGTGCCGCCACGACGGATACCTTCCGCGTAATAGCTTGCCTGTTCCTCATCAACGCCAAGTTTAACCAGGGAAGCGGTGATACCTCCCGTGATTGCACCTGTGGCAGCGCCAACGCCCGCCCCTACTAATCCGGCCACCAGCGGACCTGCCGCGATCACGGGACCAATACCGGGAATAAGCATTGCGCCTAAGCCGACCATCGCCCCGATGACAGCGCCAAAGCTGGCACCTTCGCCGCTATGTACATCATCATCAGTATGATCGCCCGACTGAATGCGTGTTGCATACTCGCCAGAGGCATCGTTTGCTACGATACTAATGTTACTGCGGTCAACACCGATCTTTACCAATTCCTCTACAACGCGCTGTGCTGTTGTCAAGTCGTCATAGAGGGCAATGATTGATCTAGCCATTTTCAAATCTCCTTCTAGCATCTCGTACTTTTGCGTTAAACACGCATTAACAGATGTATGGATTAACAAACCTATTCAGGTTTGGAGTTCCCTTGATTATCGACACGCTGCACGACCACCTCTTCTTTGCGCACTGTCACGCTTTGGGTCATGGGTGTCTCAACTTGCCGCTTGGTTACTCGAACCTCTTCCTTGAGCAAATAACGCTTCTCGACCACGAGCACTTCCTCAATGAGAGGGATAATCAATGTATCACCCTCATATCGAGACTTCACGGGTTGGTCAATCATGCGATTCACTGGAACGTGTTCGATTTCGACTTCTTCTTTCAGCAGCGATTCACTGACGATTTCTTCCTCTTCGCGAATGACTTTCCGAACCTGCACCCGACCTTTTTCGACCCACTGCTTCTGAACATTGACTTCTTCAACAATCACAGGCAGCACAGCTTCTACATTGTCTGCTACCGGGTTGAATTGTCGTGTCTGTTGAAGATGTTGATCCTCAAGTTGGGAGAGGCTCAGGGGAAGGTAATAAGTGCCATCCTCTTGCTGCACTAATAAATCGCGCGCGATTACGGCTTTTTTGTTATCTACGGAGGTGATGAGAATCTGGGGTTGCGCAAGCTGATCTGCATCAAATACCCCCCGCACACCGTCTTGATCGATGACTACACAGTATTCTCGTTGGCTCACCCTTAGCTCCTTGCACCATACGCAATTTGCGCTATATAAGCGTCCTCATCATAGGCAATTTATGTAAAACGGGTGCTTGAGGAATGTAAGTATTTCACAAGAAATAGACTTACTATCAGTTGGATATAGGAACGGTGGCTTAGACGTGATAGGTCAAGTGGCTAAAATGGGAATCAAACCCATGGGCTAGTCCATAGGCTTTTAATCAAATTTGAAGCGGAGGGCAGAATTTAATCCAGGGTGCGCACAATGATCGCAAGGTCGCGGAGGTCAACGTCGAATCTTACACCGCCTACGCCAGATGCTCTCCGCGAAGAAGTGCGCCTGATTAAAGCGTTAGGATTCAACGGTGTGTGCATCCATCAAAAAGTCGAAGATCCGCGTTTCCTTTACTGGTGCGACAAAATGGGTGTGCTGGTCTGGGTTGAAATGCCTAACGCTTTCACCTTCAGTACAGAAGCTATTCACAGGCTCACGCGCGAATGGATGGAAGTCTTAGAGCGCGACTACAACCATCCCTGTATTATCTGCTGGGTACCGATCAACGAAAGCTGGGGCGTGGGTAATCTCGCCAACGATAAGACGCAGCAAAGTTACGTTCGCGCGCTGTACCATTTAACGCACGCACTGGAGGCGACACGCTCGGTCATCGGTAATGACGGTTGGGAGCATATCGCCAGTGATATTTGGGGTATCCACGACTATGCAACGGATGGCGAGTCGCTGCGCGAACGCTATGGGTCGCCAGAAATCATTGAAGAAACACTGAAAATCCGCCGTCCACAATTTCGTGCGCTGATGCTACCCGACGCCATAAGCAGCGGTGAGCCGATCATGCTGACAGAATTTGGCGGCATCGCCTATGCACCAGACCCCGGCAAGCCCTGGTTCGGTTATGGCACAGTGAGCGATACCGAAAGTTTCCTCGCAAAGTATGAGGAGCTGTTAAACGCCGTTCTCGACAGCCCGACTGTCGTTGGGTTCTGCTATACGCAGCTTACGGATGTGCAGCAGGAAACCAACGGCTTGCTCACCGCAGATCGCAAACCGAAACTTGATCTCGCGGCGGTTTACAAAATCACGCGGCGTCCATCCAAAGCGCTGCCCGGTGAAGTCCTGACTTATATTCACCAGGCGGCAGAAGCGATCACTTATCAAGAAGAGACTTCGCAAGACTGAAAAATTGGGACTCCCCTACGATGAAGAGTAAAATGAGGGTGAAGTCTGCATACGGTGTGGAGTGTTGACCATCAAGAGGAAATTCTGGCACAGGTTGGGTGAAATTTGCGATTGAAGCGCTGCAAAAGGGTCAAACCGTTCAGATTCGCCCACGTTGGTCATTCCATGAAAGGCAAGGTAGAAGACGGTTCGCTGGTGACGCTAGAACCCTGTGATACAGATCAATTGCAGGCAGGTGATATTGTGCTCGTGCGTGTTCCAGGCAATATTTACTTGCATTTGATTAAAGCGATCAATGGGCAGCGGTTTCTGATCGGTAATAATCGCGGCAAAATCAATGGCTGGGTCGGACATCACTGTATTTATGGTATTGCTACCAAGATCGAAGCCCCTTAACGCCTTGCGGCAGTCTGTATTTCCACGTAAAATACAGATGTTCAAATGCCACCCCCTTTGAGGAGGGTTCTGTGACTGCCTACAAGATTGTGGTGACCGGACCATTTAACTCCGGCAAGACAGAGTTTATCAAAACCATTTCCGACATCCCTGTGGTTTCAACTGAAAAGCGGATTACCACTGAAGATCGTGGAATTAAAGCGGAAACCACTGTCGCCATGGACTACGGGCGGGTTTCGCTGGGCGGCGACACCTTATATCTGTATGGTACGCCCGGACAAACACGCTTCAATTTCATGTGGGAAATTCTGTCGAGCGAGATGAATGCTTTTATTGTGCTGGTCGACAGCACGGATAAACCCTCGTTCCCAGAAGCAGCAGAACTCATTGAGCAGTTTTCCAGTTTCGTGAATGTCCCACATTTGGTGGTTGCCAACAAAACGGACTTACCGGGCGCTGCTAATCTCTCGGAAGTGCGGCGCGGGACAAAAGCCAACTCCAACGTCACCGTCATGCCCAGCGTTGCCACACAAAAATCCAGCGTCCGACAAGTCCTCCTCCAGATGGTCGAACTGCTGAAAAAAGAAAAATCGACCAGATAACAGCCTCAACAACTCCCTAAAGCCGGGCACTAAAACCCGGCTTTTTGCCTCTTACACGTCTCATACGCTTCACATAGACCTATCTAACACTCCTACCCTATACTCAGTCACAAAGGTGAGTTAGGTAGAGGTAATTGGTATGGGAAAGATTGTTGGAATTGATTTAGGAACAACAAATTCTGTGGTTGCAGTGATGGAAGGCGGCGAAGCCGTCGTCATTACTAATGCTGAAGGCAACCGCACAACGCCGTCCGTCGTCGCCTTTAACAAAAATAAAGAGCGTATTGTCGGACTGGCAGCAAAACGCCAGGCAGTGATTAATCCAGAGAACACGGTGTTCTCTATCAAGCGATTGATGGGTAAGAGCTACACTGAAGCGCAAGAAGAGGCGAAGCGGCTACCCTATAAGATCGTTCCAGGTGAAGCCAATGATGTGCGCGTGAATATCCCAGCGACGGGCAGAAACTACACGCCGCAGGAAATTAGCGCGATGATCCTGGAAAAACTGAAGAAAGACGCTGAGGCATACCTCGGTGAATCGGTGACCCAAGCCGTCATTACAGTTCCAGCATACTTCAACGACGCCCAACGACAGGCGACCAAGGATGCGGGGAAAATTGCCGGATTGGAAGTGCTGCGTATCATCAATGAACCGACAGCAGCTTCACTCGCGTATGGGCTGGATAAGAAAAATAGCGAGACCATCCTTGTCTTCGATCTCGGCGGCGGCACATTTGACGTATCCATCCTCGAAGTCGGTGATGGCGTCGTCGAAGTGAAAGCGACTCATG
>CALMZT010001026.1 GCA_937870805.1 uncultured Chloroflexota bacterium | reverse complement strand
TGAGCAAATATCTATCGCTGTTCGCTGACCGCTGTTCGCTATTCCTCATCCAACTTCAACTGATGCTCCAACATTCGCATCTCATTCTGCAAATCCTCACGTTGGCGTGCCATCGTGCGATAATGCGCCAGATACTCGTCATCCATCTGCTCGATACTGCCATGCCGCGCGATATACGCATCAATTTCCTCGTCCAGCTTTTCATAACGCAGCACAAGTTCGCGGTAGATCTCGATCCGTTGGCGAGTATCGTCTTCAGGCATTTTTACGTTCCTCTATCGGCTGTTCAGACGGCTCAATCGTATCGGCTGTTGGTTCCAGGTGGAGCGGCTCAGGCTGGTGTGATTCCACATTTTCGACACTTCGCGTTCGCGCTAAACGCACGGCTGGGTCATTCTGTTCAAACCCTGTCGCCCGCGCCACCACGTACAGTGGGCGATGCCGCACTTCATCGTAAATACGCGCGACGTACTGCCCCATCACAAACAAAAAGAACAACTGGAACGAACTCATCATCAGTAACAGCACAATCGTCGTCACCTGCCCACCGAGAAACTCAGGACCGACGATCAAACGCAGCACGGAGATAATCGGCACAGCGAACACCGCCAATGTGCCTAAGACGAGGCTGACACTGAGCATGATTTGCAGCGGGAAATACGAGAAGCTGGTTATTGCGTCGAGCGCAAAGCGCACCATCTTGCGCAGAGGATACTTCGTTTCGCCCCAGTGCCGCGCCTCGCGCACGTAGGTCACGCCTGTTTGCTTGAAGCCAATCCAGCTTGTCATGCCGCGAATGAAGCGGTTATGTTCCGGCATCCGCCGCAGCACCTCAGCAACCTTCTCATCCATCAAACGGAAGTCGCCCGTGTCCAGCGGGATTTTGACATCGGTGATGCGGTAGACGATACGGTAGAACAACTTCGCTGTGAAAATCTTGAACCAGCTTTCACCCTTGCGTTCCTCGCGTATCGCATAGACCACCTGATAGCCCGCCTTCCAGCGTTCGATCATCTCCAGAATCACTTCCGGCGGGTCTTGCAAGTCGGCGTCAATGAGCACCACCGCCTCGCCAGAAGCGTAGTCGATGCCAGCCGTCACAGTTGTCTGATGACCGAAATTACGCGCAAAATGTACCGTCTTCACGCGCGGGTCTTGCACCGCAAGCACTTCCATCAACTCCGGCGAACGATCACGGCTGCCATCGTTTACCAGCACCAGTTCCCAGGGTTCACCCGTCGAATCCATTACCTGGCAGATTCGATCATAAAGCTCCTGGATGTTACCTTCTTCGTTATAAATCGGTGCGACAATTGAATAGCGTGGTCTCATGGATGAAACACTCTTCGGATTGCTTCTAAATCGGGCGGAACGCGCAGCCCACCGGAGACAGCGCTTTGTGCGCTCTTGATGTCTTTCAAACCGTTGCCGGTAATCAACAGCGCCACACTTTCGTTAGGATGAATATATCCTGATTTTACAGCACGTTGCGCTCCTGCGAAAGACGCCGCCGCTGCGGGTTCGGCAAAAACGCCCGTTAACCGCGCTAATTGTGGGATACTCGCCAATATTTCCTCATCCGTCACCGCCACAAATGCGCCATGAGTTTCGTTGACAGCACGCAGCGCCTTCGCACGATCACGCGGCAGCGAAGCGACAATGCTGTCGGCAATAGAATTCGTCTGAACGGGCTTTATATCGACAGCGTTTGTATTATTCTTCCATGCTTCAACGAGTGGTGAACATCCTACAGCTTGTACACCAATCAGGCGTGGAATCCTGTCTATCCACCCCAATTGATGCAAATCCCAAAACCCCTTATGCACTCCGGCGATAATATTACCATCACCCACACTCGTCACCACAACATCCGGCACATCCCAATGCAGCGCGTCAGCAATTTCGTAGGAAACTGTTTTCTTGCCTTCAGCGGTGAAGGGGTTAATTCCCGTGTTGCGACACAGCCACCCTTCCTGCTGCGAGAGTTCAAAACACAAATCGAACGCCACATCATAACTATCTTCTACCAGAAGCACTTCCGCGCCATACACCAATAATTGGGCTATTTTTGCTTCTGGTGCTGTTGCTGGCACAAAGATGACGATGCGCAGCCCCACCGACGCGCCGACGCCCGCCAGCGCCGCCGCCGCGTTCCCCGTGCTTGCCGCACTGATAACGCCAATATTGCTTTCCATTGCCTTTGCCGTGACCAGCGCACTTGCGCGATCTTTCAATGACGCCGTAGGATTACGCCCGTCATCCTTCATCCACGCCTGCTTAACGCCCAACGCCTTCGCCAGGCGTGGTGAATCGTACAGTGGCGTGCCACCAACGGGCAGCGGTGGCACTTTGGCGTTAGGGGTTATGGGCAGCAGTGTTTTATAACGCCACATCCCCGGACGCGAACTGACAAATGTTTCACGATCAAAGATATTTTTCAGCGCGTCGTAGTCGTACAGTACATCCAACGTTCCAATGTCGCCGCACACCGGACACACATACTGCACTTCGTCGGGTGCATACGTCCGACCACAAACGCAGCAGCGAAGTTCTTTGATTTGAGCCATAAAATCATCCACAAATGAAAAACACCCTGATAGGTGTCTTTCACAAAAACCAGGTGATGAAAGTTTAACAACAGTTTAAGGCGATAGCGAGGTGACATTACTCCATCAGTGATTGGAAATAAGTCCTCAGTCTCTCGGCATAGGGTAGTCGTTCTTCAGGCGTTGTCGTCTGTCGTTCCAGCCCGTAGAGATGGTCATCGACGTAGCGCGGGAACACATGCAGATGATAGTGCCACACCTCTTGCAGCGGATAAGTACCGTTGTGCTGGCGCGTCGATGTGCCATCACAATTGTACAGGCGCATGAAAGCAATCGACACCTGCCTAGCCAACTCATGCACATGCACGGCGATGTCCAACGTCATATCGTAAACATTCTCAATATGGCGGTTAGGAATCACAATCGCATGTCCGGCGTTATTGGGCCACCACAGCGGCGCGACAAACGCCGTCACCCATTGATTCTGATAAAACACATCCGATTGAGAGTTCCAACCCTCATTTTCCAGACCAACCGCGATTCGACAGAATGGGCAAACATACCCTTCAGGCGCATGATTGTACACGATACGTTATGCTTCCTCTCTTATCCCGGCACAATGCGCGTTCCGGTTTCGCCGCGCAGCGCACGCGCCAAATTTGGCGGGTCGGTAATCAGCGCTTGCGGACCGCCGCGACTCACAAAATCAATCGCCGCTTCAATCTTCGGCAGCATACTCCCGCGCGCAAAGTGCCCGTCTTTCATATACCGCTGCGCATCCGCCAACGTCACACTATCTAAAAATTGCTCATCAGGCTTATTGAAATTCAGCGCGACTCGTTCCACACCCGTCGAGATCACAAACAAATCTGCGCCCAACGTCTGCGCAAGCATACTGCTGGCACGATCTTTGTCGATCACGGCATACACACCGCGCAGGCTGCCGCGTTCATTGCGCACGACAGGAATGCCGCCGCCACCCGCCGCCGTTCGCCCAGCATGATGTTGTAGGTGCGGATCGCAGGCCCCGTCTGCATCGCATCGAGCACGATCCGGACGGCGCGCAATTCCTCGCGGAGTCCGCGCGGCGGCACCCATACATCCGTGCCGGAGCCGACGATCAGGGTGTCGATGCCACTGGCAGCGTCGAACACCCTGGCGAGAGAATAGCGGTCGATCTGCCCGGGTTTCGTCACCTGCCACGCCCAGATGGAATCGGGCAGGCAGAGCAGCGAGCCCCGGTGCGACATGTCGGCAAAGGCAAAGCCGCCCTTGCCGTAGGCCTCTATCGGCGACGACCTCGGGAGGTGCAGGCCGTCCGGGGCACCAGGCTTTTCACCAGGCATGATCTTGTCCGAAAACCGGTTCTCACCTTTCGGGATCATGCCGGATTACTTCTTCGGCTTGCCCGGTTTTTCGGCGGGCGTATCCGGCGCGTCGGCCCGGTTGGTGCCGACACCGAGATAGATCAGGATAGGCGCTGCGATGAAGATCGAGGTGTAGGTGCCGACCAGCACCACGCCGAACATCATGACCGCGGTGAAGCTGTGAATGGCGTGGCCGCCGAACAGCAGCAGCGCGAGCAGCGCCAGCGACACGGTCAAGTGGGTGATGATCGATCGCGACAGGGTCGAATTGATCGATTCGTTCAGGAGCTGCGGCATCGGCATCTTCTTGTAGCGCCGCAGCATTTCGCGGATACGATCGTAGATGACGACGGTGTCGTTGAGCGAATAGCCGAGAATGGTCAACAGCGCCGCGATACTGGTGAGGTCGAAATCGACCTGCGTCACCGACATGAAGCCGATGGTCAGCACGATGTCGTGCACGTTGGCGATCATGGCGCCGAGCGCGAACTGCCATTCGAAACGGAACCAGAGATAGATCAGGATGCCGACGATCGCGAGCATGAGTCCGAGCATGCCATAGGCCAGCAGCTCGCTGGACACGCGTGGACCGACCACTTCGACGCGGCGGTACTCGACGGCATCGCCCAGCGCGCCCCGCACCTTCTGCACGGCCACCTGCTGCGCCTGGTCGCCGCCGGGCTGTTCGGCGACGCGAATCAGCACGTCGGCGGGGCCGCCGAAT
>CALMZT010001025.1 GCA_937870805.1 uncultured Chloroflexota bacterium | reverse complement strand
ACGTCCAATGGTGTACGTGCGCAAAGCAGCTAAAGAATATGGCACGCAAAAGCTGATCGAAGGCGGAGATGTAAAGGGGAAGCGTGTCATTCTCATCGAAGATTTGGTGACGACGGGCGAAAGCTGCCTCAAAGGCGTCGCAGCACTGCGGGCTGATGGCGCGACGGTCTATGATTGCTTCGCTATCGTCAGCTACGGCTTTCAGGAAAAGATTGTCGCCTTTCGCGAAGCGAATGTACGCCTGCACAAACTCACGACGTTTCCAGTGATCCTGTCGATTGCCTTGCAGATGCAAAAGTTCGGTGCTGATGAAAAAGTGATTATCGAAGATTGGCTGCATGACCCACATGGTTGGGCAGCACGGCAGGGGTTTTGAGCGTGAATCCAATCGTGGAAAAATATGACCGCCGTGTCGATCAAGTGAACTCGCTGCTGTGTGTGGGGCTGGACAGCGACTACATGAAAATGCCCGAACGCTTTCGTCACAAACACGCGCCACAGTTTTCGTTTAACCGCTGGATTGTCGAAAGCACCTGTGAAGTTGCAAGCGCTTATAAGCTGAACCTCGCCTTTTATGAAGCGCGCGGCGAACAGGGCTGGCGCGAACTCGGCTTGACGATTGACTACTTACGCAACGAACATCCCGAAATTGTCACCATCTGCGACGCTAAGCGTGCCGACATCGGCTCAACCAATCTCGGCTACATACAAGGCATTTTCGACTCGTTGGGCTTCGATGCCGTGACGCTGCATCCCTATCTCGGCAAGGAAGCCTTAGCTCCGTTTCTGGAACGCGAAGATAAGGTATGTATCATCCTGTGCCGTACTTCCAATCCCGGTGCTGGCGAATTGCAGGACTTGGATGTTGGCGGCAAACCGTTGTGGCAGGTCGTTGCAGAGCGTGTACGTGATGACTGGAACACATGCGGCAATTGTATGCTCGTGGTCGGCGCGACGTATCCCGAAGAGTTAGCACATGTACGAACGCTTGTAGGTGATATGACTCTGCTCGTGCCGGGCATTGGCGCTCAGGGCGGCGATGTCGAAAAAACTGTCAAAGCCGGAATAAACAGCGCGCGCAAAGGGCTGATGATTAATTCCTCACGGGCGATTATCTTTGCTAAAGACCCTATTCAGGCGGCGATTGATCTGCGCGATGAAATCAACCTTTACCGCTAGCGTTATTTGCCCTTCCACTGCGGTTTTTGTTTGGTCATCATCGCCTGCGCGCCTACCTCAAAGTCTTCCGTCGCCATGAGCTGCGATTGCGCCCATGCTTCAAGTTGTAAGCCGCGATCTACATCTGTCAGCCCATTAATTACGTGTTTGGCAAAGGTCACTGCCAGCGGTGCAGCAACGCGCAGTTCCTCGACTAACTGGTTAGCTTTTTCCATCAACCCATCTTTGGGTACTACATAGTTCACCAAGCCCCAGCGCTCCGCACAATCAACGGGAATATTCTTACCTGTCATGATGTACTCTTTGGCGCGTGCAGGACCAATCAGCCGCGTGAGCCGTGTCGTGCCGCCGACATCGGGCACGATGCCGAGCATGGTTTCTGGCAGACCGAGCAGCGTGCCTTCGGTGACAATACGCATGTCGCACGCCAGGGCAAGTTCAAGTCCCAAGCCCAACACATAACCGTGCAGCAGTGCGATCACCGGGAACGGGCAGCGCTCGAATTTGTTGACAATAGCTTGATAAGCAGCGGTCACGGGAAACATATTGTGTCGCCAATTTTCGCCAAAGTTTTCTGGTGTATCCTGAAAGCTCAGCAGATCAATGCCCGCCGAAAAGCCGCGTCCTTCGCCACGCAGCAGCACCGCGCGCCTTCTGGCGCTCGCTGCCGCCTTCGCTCGAAAACGCATGGGTGCCAACGGGTTCGCGCGCCGGCGGCGAGGTTCCAACGTCTCCTCGCGTCGGATAGGGTGCGCGCCGTCAAGGTGGAGAACTTCATGAACATGTCGGGCATTTTTGCGCGCATCGTCGCGGTGATCGGCGCCGTCGCGCTGCAGTGGCGCCGTCTGCAGGGATCCGCGCCTGCGCCGGCATGGGGCACTGCCCCGGCGATTCCGGAAGCGAAACCGCAAGGCGCCATCCCGACGCTCAAGAT
>CALMZT010001024.1 GCA_937870805.1 uncultured Chloroflexota bacterium | reverse complement strand
AACAGGCACAGAAACCTTATTCGCAGCAGGGCAGGCGTTTGGCATTCTACTCACGCCGCCGCTGGATTTCAGCGTGCAAGCGCCCACGCGCACCGATGCACAGAGTTTAGTGCAATGGTTTATTCAGGGACGATAGAGGAGTCATCAGTTTTTCAGTAGACAGTTAACAACTAAGACTTATGCCGTTGACGGGCGAACACGTTGGTTCGCCCCTACGAGTGACGCTAAACTTTGAACTTAACTGTTAAAATCTAAATAGCTTTAAGCTGGTGGTTTCCACTGACAACTGATAACTGACAACTGTAAACCAAAAACTATGCTCGAACTCACCTGGGAACAAGCCAGCGCATGGCGCGCCCATAAACATCATCTCTACGAACGTGCCGAAAAGTCGCAAATGCTGCGCGTAGTGCGCCAGTTGTGCGGCGTGCAAGCGCAGGTCATGTCAGCGGCAGAATTAACGTTATGGGTTCGCGTGCAGGATGTGAAATCACATGACGTTCAAAATGCCCTGTGGCAGGACAAAACGTTGGTGAAAGGGTGGGTGATGCGCGGTACGCTGCATCTCGTGTCTGCCGATGATTTGCCGCTCTACGCCGCCGCCAGCAGCACGCGCGACAGCTACACCAAAGGCGCGTGGCTCAGATACTTTAAGATCACCTTGGACGAAATCAACGCCATTATCAACAATGTTCCGAAAGTGCTTGATGGGAAGATTTTGACGCGCGAGGAGCTTGCCGACGCGATTGCCGAGCAGACGAACACGCCGCACTTACACGATTTGCTGCTGTCTGGTTGGGGTGCTCTGCTGAAACCTGCTGCGTATCATGGCTATTTGTGTTTTGGACCCAATCAAGGGCGCGCGGTGACGTTTACCAATCCCAGGTCGTGGCTCGGCGCCTGGCAAGAGATCGACACCCAAGAAGCGCAGAAGACCATTTTGCAGCGCTATCTCTCCACCTACGCGCCCGCGACACGCGAGGATTTTGCGCGTTGGTGGGGTATCCAGCCCGCGCCTGCCAAAAAATGGTTTGCGCTGCTTGCCGACGAACTGGAAGAAGTCAACGTCGAAGGCACAAAAGCGCTGATGCTGAAATCGGATGCGACACACGTCAGCACATTTTCCAAACCCGACACCGTGCGCCTGCTGCCGAACTTTGACGTTTACGCGCTGTCCATGCATTATCACAGCCGCTACTTGCGCAATAAAGCGCTTGAGGCGAAAGTGTATCGCACGTCGGGTTGG
This sequence comes from uncultured Chloroflexota bacterium, assembly GCA_937870805.1. Classification (GTDB taxonomy): domain Bacteria; phylum Chloroflexota; class Anaerolineae; order Aggregatilineales; family Phototrophicaceae; genus JACAER01. The sequence goes on along the minus strand of CALMZT010001024.1, from coordinate 4,053 downwards.
GTATCGCCTGTCGTGTTAGTCAATGGACAGATCAAAGGTGTGTGGGAATACGAAGAAAAGCGCGCTAAAACGACTGTCTCCGTCGAATTATTCATGCCGCAGCCCGCGCACATCATGCAGCAAATCGAGGCAGAGGCGAAACTTTTGGGTATGTTCTTGGAGACGAATGTAGAGTTAAAGATTGTTGTAGGGGGCATGACATGTCATGCCCTATCATGGAAAGGTAGATAGGAGTTACAAATGCGAAAAATCTCGCTCTCTTTCTGGATACTACTCACTACCCTCGCGCTGATCCTCGATGCCTGTCAGGGTGGCGGTACAGGCGCATCGACCAGCAACATCCCGGCGAACGCGATACAGATTTCAATCCTGTATGCGCCGGAATTCGCGCCATTTATGCCGCAGGTGATGGACGACTTCAACCGCGCCTATGCTGAAGGGCGCAACCCGATCACCGGGCAACCATTGGGGCAAGATGAACGCCCCATCTACATCACAGGCGACGATGGCTCGTCGGGAACAGTGATGCAAGGCGTCGTCAATGCCTTCATCGCACCCAATAACGAAAACGTCGCGCGCCCCACCATTTTCGCACCGTCAGTCAGTCATTGGCTGGCACTGGCGAATTATCAAAGCGGGCGGCAGATTTTTGATCTGGCGACGGTACAGCCCACAGCGTTAGCGGCTGTAGTTATGGCGATCTGGGAAAGCCGCATCCAAGCCATTCGCAATACTGTCGGCTATGACGAAATCGGCTGGGCAGAGCTGCTGGACGTGTTGAACAGCCCCAACGGTTGGGCAGATTACGGCATCCCCAACGGACGACGCACCGTGTACTATGGGCACACCGACCCATTAATTAGCTCCACCGCGCTTTCCACGCTGATCGCAGAGTTTTATGCGTCGGCGCGTGCCGATGGCTTCACCGGACGGAGGATCGGTTTAGAACAGGTCAACGACCCCGACGTGCAGCAGGGTGTGCGCAATATCGAAGCGCTGATCCGTCACTACTCTCGTCGCACCACTGAGTTTGTCGATTACATCGCGCAAGGTCCCGATTATCTGGACTTTGTGGCGTTGGAAGAAAATGATCTCATCCGCATCAATCGCGGCTTAACGCAGACTCAGCCGCCGGAACGCCTCGTCGCTCTCTATCCCCGCGAAGGCACGTTCTGGCATGAACATCCCTTTGGCATTGTACAAATTGATGAGGCTCAAGGCGGCTGGACAACAGCCGATCAGCGGGAAGCCGCGCGCGTGTTCACCGAGTATATGCTGACGCCTCCTGTGCAGCAAATTGTCATGGAAAACAACTTCCGTCCAGCGAACCCTGATGTGGAATTAGGCTTCCCCTTCGTGCCCGAAAACGGCATCACGGTAGAAGGGCCGGCGACGATTCTGGACGTACCTGAGCCAGCCGTCATCGCCGCGATTCAACAAAGCTGGTCGCTGGTTAAAAAGCAGGCAGACATCATGATCGTGATGGATACCTCCGGCTCGATGCAGACTGACGACAAAATCGGTCAGGCAGTCGAAGCCGCACTGGCGTTCCTTGAGGGTATGGAGTCCACCAACCGCGTCGGCTTGATGCTCTTTGACGACGAAATTGACTATCGTGTGGAGTTGGAAAATTATGAGTCGGCGCAAAACCAGTTGTATTCCAACATTCGCGGCTTGCGAGCAGATGGCGGCACAGAACTGTATGGCGCACTGCTAGAGGCGGTCAATATTATGTCTGATGAGCCGGACGAAGAACGCATCCGCGCGGTGATCTTGCTGAGCGACGGCGCGGATACAGGTGACAGCGGCACGACGCTTAACCAGGTGACACGAGCTATCGAAGCATCGCGCGACTCGCTCAATCCAGTGATCGTCATCCCGATTGCTTACGGGGAAGATGCCGACATCAATACCTTGAGTGCCATTGCCCGCGCCAGCCAGACGCGCGTACAGTCCGGCGACGCCAGCACCATCACTAATCTGTTAGACATTATCGGCAGCTACTTCTAACCAACCACAAAAGGAGGGATTTAGACGCACTAAATCCCTCCAAATCCTGACTTTTGCCACGCTGGTTTTATGCTTCGGATTTCTCAGCGAAAATATCTTTCACTGCCAACGTAAACTCTGGCAGCACATCTCCACCGTCGAGTATGCCATCAACAGTCAAAATTTTCACAGGTTTACCTGGGGCATAGACTTCAACGGCTTTATCTTCGGGGTCGACAACCCAAACGAATGTGCCTGCCAAAAGATAATTGGCAATTTTGACGCGCATCTTGTCATCAGTGTTGGACGGCGATAAGACTTCGACGGCGAGATCAGGCGGCAGCGGATTGTAGCCTTCAACAGATAACAATTCACGTTGTCTGTCGTAACGAATGAAGCCCACATCTGGGATGTAACGTTCTCCAGAGACCATGTACCCGCCATCAGCACCTGTGAAATGACCAATATCATTACGGGAAAGATACATGAACACAAAGCCACTCATTCGCGCCCCAAATTTTGAAGATTTTGGATTAGGCACCACTTCAAAAATTTCTCCCCAATATACTCAAAGTCACGATCTATGTTCTCTGGCAGGCGAATAAATTCTTCAAAAGCCTCAACCGTCAGGGGTTTGATTTGCAGCACCATCTCTCACGCTCCTATCTCGACTAGCTTGCTTCTAACACACTCTAGCCAAACAGCATGGCGAATGCGGCAATCGAAAGCGAACCCACCAGCGCCCCGACGAGGACTTGCGTCAGCGTATGGCGCTTTAATACCAGGCGCGCCATTGCGACAATGGCAATCAACGGAGACAGCAGCGCACCGTACAGCACACCAAACCACAGACCGACCAGCACCACCGCGCCGCTGATGCCGATCATGTGGACACTGATTTGCCAATAGAGTGTAATGACTGACATCAGCGCGACTTGCAGAATCGTCGCTAAACTTAATAGCTGCATTGAACGTGTGGCTTGCATCAGATACAGCAGTATCGACGTGATGACCGCGCCCGCCAGCGTCGCCATAAATGGCGCAAAACGCTCATGGCGCAGCGGCATGTGAATGTCGGTGATCTTGCCCTGCCGCACACGCATGGCGATGAACATCACTGGCATCACGCACACCAGCAGCACATAGATCAGCGCCCACAACAGCGCTTGCCAGACGCGCGAAGGCTGTCCGTCTATCGCCGTAAGCTGTGCTGCTTCACGCGCGGCGAGGAAAATCGCAAAGATGCCCCAAACGACTGGCGGACTCACGATATTGGAAACGAAACGCGCCCATTTGATGTCTAAGTCAACAGCCATTGAACCTCATCCATCGACCTCTTGACACTAATTCTAGCGGTTCGCAAGCGCTACAGCGAATGTGATAATTGAGATTTTCACAGAAATTGTCGCTAACATTATCATGCGTCTTGCGGAAGCATGGTTTATAATGGCTATAATAAATGACGTTGAGCAGTATTGGGGAGGAATGGCGGTGATTGAATGTCCGAATTGCAAACATCAGGTGCCAGAGAACACTAAAATCTGCACCTACTGCGGTACGCTGCTGGAAACTGTCCAGCCTACCGCCACCCGCGCCCTCAGTGATACTGACTTTGAAGACAGCGTGCCACGTTGGGGGACAGCACGCTTTAATGCGCGGATGAATCTGGTGCTGACGGTGCCGGATACAAGTACCTCATTTGTGTTCGATGCCGAACGGATCGAAGAACTCGTTATTGGGCGGCAAGACCCGGCGACAGGGATTTCGCCTGATATTGACCTGCGCGATCACGGCGCGATTGAAAAAGGCGTTTCTCGGCGGCACGCGACGATTGTACGCCGCAATGGCTCGTTGAGCATTGTCGATCAGGGCAGCCCGAACGGTACATTTTTGAACGGGCAGCGTTTAGTCGCCAACCAACCGCGTGTGCTGCGCGATGGCGATGATGTACGCTTAGGGCATCTGGTGCTGCGCGTGACCTTTGAACGCGCCGCGTCACCGATCACGTAATGTCATGATTGATCGCACGAATGAACAATGGGTTGCCGACCTCACAGGTACATC
>CALMZT010001023.1 GCA_937870805.1 uncultured Chloroflexota bacterium | reverse complement strand
GAGAACACCGAGAAAATAGAGAGAAGAAGAACTGAGTTTTTACATCATTCCATATTACATCTCGAATTATCAGACAGGTTCTAACTGTTCAAGACATCAAGGACGGGAACAGCGCGTTTTCACAGCAGGAAATTATGGACGCCATTGACGAGGCATACATTTAGTCACTGAGAGGAATGCTGTAGAGGTTTTCAACATATCGTAACCTCTACAGCAGCGTATCAAATTCAAGCTAACCGATATACGCGGGCAGGAACACCTGCTGTCCGTTGATCTCTGTGAACCAGAACGGTATCCAGCCGATGCCGTAGAGTTCCAGTTGGATATCCTTTTTCAGCGGCGCAATACGATATTCTTCAATCGTGGCGGCAATCTTCGCCCACTTCTCATTTGCCTGTTGCAAGATATTTTGCAGTTCTGTTTCCAGCGCGGCAAGCTGGCGATCTGCTTCGGTAATCGTCTGCCTGCTTTCCGTCAAATCCTCGTCGGTTTGGCGGCGCTGACGTGTCGATCTGCTCATGCGCGAGAGTGTATAGGTCGTGCGCCCTTTCAGCAGGCTTAACAGCGCCTCGCCTGTGGTAAAGAGTTCTTCACGTTTGCGGTCTTGCAGTTCCTTGCGCTCAGAACGCAGTTCCAATTCCTTGCGCCGAATCTGTTCCTCATACTTTGTCGCTTGCGTTGCGTATTTGCGCGTCAGTTCGTCAATCTCCTGATCACGTTTCTCGCGCGCAAGCTGCTGGACCTGTGCTTGAAACACGCTGAAATCGGTGTCGGGACTGCCGTAAATCTTGAGGATTGGGTTATAGGGAACGTTGATGACGGCGGTATTGTAGAGCATATCGACCAATTCAGTTTTCAGCGCCGTCACGCGCTTTGGATCTGTCAACCCCGGCGCGAGATCGCCAAAGAGCGCTGGACTGGTCGCAGGTTGATCGCTGACGCGGCGCGGATCGACAGGCTGCGCCTGATAATTTTCCCAGCGCACGATGCCCGCCCGCTGTACATCCGGCACATGGAAGGCATAGGTACGCGCGGTGTAGACGCTGGCTTTGCGATCCTGATAGCGCACGACGGCTTGTGCCAAAAGCACAGGCTGATAGGCAGGCAGTGTGCTATTGACACCGGTGGCGCGGAAACGTGTTTGCTGTTCCCATTGCGCCAGCGCTTGCTGGCTGTTGACCCCCATGGGCAGGAAATACTGTACGGTTGCCGAAGGCAGCGGCGGCTGTTTATCGCTGTAGCCGGGGGGAACGCGCAAGCCATTTACCACTGCCGTTTGTGAACCTGTAATCGCCATCGTCGGCTGTGTATTGCCTAATGATACTGGCGCGGCAGCGGCTTGTGCGCTGAAGCCCGCTTCGGGTAACGGCGGCAGCGGCAGGCTGGGACGTGACGCACCGGGTAAAGAGGCGGGCATATTGGGCATAGCAGGTGCATAGGGCTGCATGGCAGTTTGCGCCATTGTCTGCACAGCAGGAAGCCGTGATAGCAGTTCCTGGCGCTGCGCCTGCATCAGATATTGGATTTGCTGGCGTGTGAGGGGTCCGCGCAGGTAGCTCATCGTCCAGCGCGTATAAATGAGTGTTGGTCCGCTGTCGTCGTGGATGTTACGCATCAGGAACACGCGCGGCTCAATGTCAGCAATCAGCTGTTCGACATCTTTCAGCGAGACGTTTTCGTCCGCCGACGCAAGGCTCTGCAAGCCTTCCATGACCTTTGCGCGGTCATTGTCGGATTGCAAGCGCCCGATAAACCACGTTCCGGCATTGGCAAGCCCTTTGTAGTCGATATCGCCGGGGTTCTGTGTGGACAGGATCATGCTGACGCCATAGGCACGCGCCTGCTTGATGAGACGCAGCAGCGGGGTTTTGGTCGGTGGGTTTTTGGGATAGGGCGGGAAGTAGCCAAACATTTCGTCAATGTACATCAGCGCGCGCAGGCTGGTCGTGCCGCTGAGGGTGCGCATCCACGCCAGCAGGTTTTCCAGCAGCAGCGTGATGATAAACATGCGCTCAGGTTCGGAGAGGTGCGCGATGTAGAAGATCGAGACGCGCGGGCGTCCGTTGGGCTGATACAACAGGTTCTGGATGTCCATCGGCTCGCCCTGAAGCCAGGAATTGAACGAGGGCGCGGCGATGATACTGTTCAAATCCATCGCGAGCTTGACACGCGCTTTTTCCGAGATGTAGCTGTCAATCGGAAACACGCCGAGCTTGTCAAACGGCGGCTTTTGCACCTGCAAGATGATGTCTTCCAGCGTGAGGTCTTTACCCTGCCGCCACGCAAATTCAAAGATGTTGGCGACCAGTACGTGCTCTTTGTCTTTCACGGGTTCGACCTGCAAACCGATGAGTGCCAGCAGCGCCGTGACGATGCCGTTGATCTTCTCACGGTTGGCTTCTTCGTTGCCTGCCCAGCCTTCACGCGGGGCTTTGAGCGATGCAAGAATGCTGATGGGCAAGCCCGCGTCGGAACCGGGCGTGAAGATACTGTACTTGGCGGCACGCTTGAGCCAGCGCAGACGATCTGGCACGATACTCCAACTGGTCAAACCATCGCGCCAGCGCTGTGCAACGTCGGCGGCGTAAGCAGGGACATCCAAGCCTGCACGCCGCGCATCATCGACATTCACCCAGGGTTCAAAATCCTCCGGGCGCAGGTCGGGGAACGTCAGCAGCAAGTTGGTGATGTCGCCTTTGGGGTCGATGACGATTGCCGGGATGTTGTCGAGAATGGCTTCTTCGAGCAGCGCGATGCATAAGCCCGTTTTACCGCTGCCCGTCATACCGACGACGACGGCGTGCGTAGTGAGGTCGCGCGAGTCGTAGTACACCACGTCGTCTGCAAGGCGGTTGGCGCTGGGGTCGTAGCGGCGTCCGAGATAAAAGGTGGTTGGTGCTTCAATAAAGGGCATATGTCACTCTTCCGAATTTTGATCTAGAAGGACTTCAGTTGGTGCAAGAATGGTGATATGAGTAGAAAAGCGCGTGAAATCTGTTGGATTGTACGTCAATAATTGATTGACTCCATAGGCTTGCATGGTTGCGACGATATTTGTGTCATGAATTTGTTTACCGCTTGTCGCTGTTGTACCGAGTAACTTCAATAGATTAGCGAAAACTCGCTCACTATCTTGCGCAATGATAAAACGACTTTGGAAATATTCAACACGGGCAATTGCTGCTGCCATTGGTATAGGACTCATAAATGTTTGTGAGCGTGTGACATTGGCGAGATATTCGCGCAGTATTTGTTGACTTATCCAACGTTCTGTTGAAGATTTGCCTAGTGTTTTCAAACAGGCTAGTGCTTCTTCATGGTTAGGTGCTGTTGCTACGTTGGCACGAATTAGAACGTTGGTATCTACAAATATCGATGACTTAGTAGTCATCATCGTCGTACATCTCTTCTCGCCGCAATGTCAACCCTTCAGGCCAAGGTCCCACATCATCCACTGGAAAATCATCTAGTGTCAATCGTTGCCTGGGGCGCGACACACCTGAATGCTGTTTCATGATTTCTTCAACTTCCAGATGTACACGCTGATGGATTAACGTCATCAATTCCTCTACAGTCATATCCGCAACACGATTTGTGGACATTGCTCACCTTCTTGCATCGCTACAGACTATTATAAGCTATCCATTGGTACAGCCAAAGTTACTGCTATCATCACCATTTCAATCGCGCATTTTGAAGCCACCCAAGCACACTTAGTATAGCACATTTTTTCTAACCACATTGTATGTTCGCAGGCAAAACGGCTTCTGCCCAACGGCGCTCAAATTCCTGGATATAAAGGGCGGCAATATCGGCGTCCTGTATGATGATGAGATTCTCGTCGTTGCTGTCGGTAGCGCTTGCCGAAAAGTTAAATGAGCCGACGAGCACCGTATTGTTGTCGATGATGATGACTTTGTGGTGCAGGAAGTAGGGGTTGCCGTCCTGGCGCATGTCCATGCCCGCACATAACAGGGGGCGGAGTTCACTGGCGGGTTGTTCGCTGCCAGAAGTCTCGAAGATGCCCTGTATAATTACGCCTTCGCCAAAACGCTCCTGCATCGCAGCGGCGACATTATCCAGTGTGAACGAAAACGCCAGGAAACGGATGCTGCGCTGCGCGGTGGCTACCGTCTGTGCGACCACGGTATCAACGTCATTTTCCGGCGCAAAATAAATCGAGATGACGACACCATCCTGCGTAAAAGTGCCTACATTGTTCGCTGGCGAACGCGGACCAAACGAACGCGAGGTAAACATCTCGTCAAATTCGGCTTGATAGAGCTGTACCGCCTGCTGCGAACGCAGGACGATGGCGCTGTTGTTGTTGCGGTAGGTGTCGTTGATGGTATAGTTCCATGAGCCTGTCCACACCACCTGACTGTCCATAATCATGAATTTGTCGTGCATTAATGCCGTGCGCACATCATCAACGACGGGAATGCCTGCGGCAATCAACTGTGAAATCGTCGTGTCTTCATCATTCAATCCTGACTGCGTATCCGTGACCATGCGGACACGCACGCCGCGTGCTTCTGCATCTAACACTGCCTGCGTGATGAACGGACTGTTGAACTCAAACGCTGCGATGTCGAGCGTGCTGCGGACTTCACCAATCGCAGTTGCCAGGTTCTCGTTGATGCCGCCGTTGTAATCGCGGCTGCGACTGCTGCCTGTGGGTGCTGTGAAATAGACCTGCCAGAAATCACGTCGATAGCCGAAGCCCTGCCCAACGCTGATTTCGCGCACGCTGCCCGATACACTCGCAACCTGTGTGCTGGAGTTGTTGACGACGGTGGGGCGGCGCGTATTGGTGACACTGTTGTTCGTTGCACTGGGAGTATTGCCGCCGCCTTGAGTCAGTAAGCCAGCGATGAGCACCAGAATCGCGCCGATAATGGCACCGATTGAGCGCAGCAGATTGGAAGATTTCGACTTGCTGCTTTTACTAGATTTGCGTTGGGACATTCTATTCTTTTCCTTCGGATGATTGTGATTTAATCCAATTCATGATCGCGTCCATCGTGGATGCAGGTTTTTCTTCAGGTTGTTCTTCGTCGGATGGCGCGGTGGGAATCTCCGCTGTTGCGAGTTCGTTGGCGGGCGATGGCACGGCAGGCATTTCCACCGTCGGGAGTTCGCTGGGGTCTATTTCAGCGGGCACGGCGGCGCTTTCGGTGGCAGTGATTTGCGGCGCTTCCTTTGTGGGCGTTTCGTCAGGGAGCATCGCTGTGAGCGCGCGAATGGCAGCAGCATCGTCCATTGTGTTGTGTTCTTTGATAAACGCCGCGAGTTTTTCCGGCGCGAGTTGGTAGCCTGCTTCAGCGGCGGCGGCGGCGAATTTGTCAAGCAATTCGGCTTGCTGCGTTTCATCGGCGTCGTGACGCTTGCCGACAAAGCGGTTGATGCGCCCCATCACGCGCGTCAGCCTGGCGTAGGCGTTTTCAAATAAGCCATCATCCATTTCTTTGCTCGCCAGTTTGTTGATCTGCGCTTCGCCCC
>CALMZT010001022.1 GCA_937870805.1 uncultured Chloroflexota bacterium | reverse complement strand
CCAATTGCGCTGTTATAACCCGCCAACTCCGCATAAAGCAAACAACCATCAGGCGGGTAAATAATAGATTACTTAAAATATGACGAACAAGATTTGTATATTTCCTGGTTGGTGGTATACCTGAAAAGTTTTGCGCTACATAGTTCCAATTGCACGATCATGAGCAGCACGATGGCAAATAATTTTTTAATTCTGGAGAAGAGATGATTGATCCCGTGATTTTTTCATTCCATATTGGTAGTTTCTCAATTGCGTTGCGGTGGTATGGTGTGTTGGTGATGACAGGGGCGGTTGTAGCGGCTTGGTTCGCTGAGCGCGAGGTCACGCGCCGCGGAGAAAAAGGACAGATGATTTGGGATGCACTCATCTGGCTTCTTCCAGCCGGTATTATTGGCGCACGCTTGTGGTATGTAATCAACGCAACATTGGGTGGAGACCCCTATTTTCGTGATAACCCTTCTCAAATTGTAAATATTCCACAGGGTGGCTTGCATATTTATGGTGGACTGCTCCTGGGTGGGATCGTCATGTTTTTCTTTCTGCGACACCACAAAATGGATATTTGGTTGTTCCTTGACTCAATTGCTCCAACGGTGTTGCTTGGTCAAGCCATTGCCCGCCCGGCGAACTTCATCAACCAGGAACTCTATGGTCAGCCAACAACTTTACCCTGGGGTATTCCCATTGACGCCGTGCATCGTATTGGTGTTTACAGAGATCTCGCTCAGTACCCGCTTGAGACCACTCGTTTTCATCCAACATTTGCGTATGAAATGATCTGGAATTTTCTGGCTTTCGCCCTGATCATCTACCTCACACGCCGCTTCTATGATCGCTTAAAGCCCGGCACTGTATTCTTCGGCTGGCTGGTGCTGGCGGGTGTGGGGCGTGTCTTTGTTGAGTTCTTCCGTCCCGATCAGCCCAAGATTGGAGACCTCGGTTTCAGTTACTCGGCTCTTGTCTTTGGCTTAATGGCGATTGTTGGCGCGGTCATGTTACTGGCTCGTTATAAAGCGATCAATTTGAAATTCGCCGAAAACTGGGAAGAGGAATACAAGCTAAGCAGCCCTATGGATCAAATTGGTGAGAAACCGGCCGCTGCAGCAACCGAGGAAGAAGCAGCGCCGCGTGTAAGGAAGGCAGCTTCAAAGCCAAAATCAGCATCTACGAAAAAGGCAGCGCCAAAAAAAGGCGCCGCTAAAACGATCGAGGAACCTTCCACGCGCAGCACACGAACGAAGAAATCTTCCTAACCGGTCACACCTGCACTGCAACGAACGCAGTGAGGCGCAAGTGTTGCGAGCTGGAGGCGACACAATCTCCCCGCAGTAAAGCAAAACTCCCGAAGATTACCTTCGGGAGTTTACCGTTTGTCTCATTATTAACTAAACTTTATACATAAATCCGCAGGCTAAAATTCAAATATAAAGTTTAGGAAATGTGCGGCACTCTGTATTATTAATCCAGTACAGAAACTGTCACCATCTGGGTTTCCACCCCTGCCTCCTCATGGTCACGCCTGTCGAAACCGAAGCGATCGAAGATATCGGCGTACATTTCGACGATCTGTTTGCGTGTGAACCCCATCTCTTCATACGAATACACGTGATCGGTCTTGAACGCCAGGGTCTCTTTTACGGCCGCGTCCACAATGCCATCGAGACCGGGTTTATCGGGGTAGCCGAACTGTTCATAGAACGCGCGAATGACGCGCTCCGGGCGCTGGATCAGATCATCGTAGTTCAGGATCAGGTGCCGGGGAGAAGGATGCGCATCCAGGTATTGCAGCGGGTAGCGGTACCAGTGCTGGGTCAGGTCCAGGATCTCGGCCAGATATAGATATTTGTCCTTCGGCTCGGTGAAGACGCGGCGCGCGTAATTGATCCATGAAACTGTAGAGGGAAGCATATCCAATGGATTGCGCGCCAGGTAAATGATGCGTGCATCCGGGAAGAATTCAAGCAGGGTCTCGATCTTGGGGCTGAAGGCGGGATTCTTGGCAACAAAGTACTTTTTGCCGGTTGCGTACATATGCCGCTGGAGCATGGATTTGTAGAATTTCATGACGCGGCGTTTGTGCTCTGTTGAAAGCGCTTCGTCGAAGTGCTGGTAGTTGGGCATCTCATCCATGAATGGGAAGAGGAAACTAACCCAGAACGAATCCCAGGCGTGCAGCAAAATGTTCTCGTCTTCTTCCGGCTGAAAGAACGAAATGCGATGGATCTTGAACTGACCAAGAGTTCGTTTGTCGAACGCATACAGCAGGCGGTGAAGATGCCCGCCAAGTTTAGTATCGAGCCGCGAAACAAATTGCGTGATCTTCTTCTGAAGGACAGAGGGAGTGAGGTAAATATCCCAGGTGGTCAGGCTGGTGAATGTTTCCGAGTCACGTGAGAGCAGGCGGTGAAGAAATGTGGACCCACTCCTCAAGTTTCCGATGATAAAGAGCGGCTTCTCGATTGGTTGTGTCTTATGACCCGGGAAGAAAATATCGTCTAATACGAAAAAGATTCGATGCATCACCTGGCCCATTGGCCAGACTACGTAGAACATCAGGAGGAAAATTAATCGTTTGCGGGTGAGTTGGGCGGGGGTGTTTTTGGAGCCGAAGAACGAGCGATAGGTTGTTCGCCAGAATAGGCGCAGGTTGTAATACATTCAGTGCGGGATCCTTACTTGCTATCATAGAAAAAGCCCGCTTGGGCTTTCTTTTGGATATTCTATCAGGAAACAACTTTTTTGTATTACCCAACTTTCGGGCGAAATCTAGGGTTTTCCAAAATAGGAAAGTCCTGAATTTCGCCCGACAACTAGGGATTTCCAAATTGAGCCAGCAATTTGGCTAAACAGAGCGCCAAATCTGTGGCATAAGGGTGGGATTCACGCAAAGCTACCATTTGCAGTTTATCACCCTTCAGGATCAAGTCGCCAGGAATGCAGAACACATCATTGACCAAGGCAACTGGACCATAACTGGCAAAGCGACTACCGGCAAACATCCAATCCTGTGTCCAAGTGGCGAGATTGTGAGCGAGATCGGTCAACAAGATCAGTGCTTCCTGGGCAGCAAACAAGCGTTTTCGTCGGCGCGGTAAGAGGAGTCCAAATTTATCGGCTTTGATTTCGCCCTCTATCGCCCCCCGATCATCGTAGAGTGCGGAAACGAGATGCCAATCCTGATCCAGCAGCGAATGTACCAGCGTGGCATACTTCATCTTTTTCGTCTTGGGCGTTCGCCAACGTAACAGCAGGGTCTGCGTGCGGCGAGCATAGCGCGGCGCATGGGAGGTGAGTGCGACCCATTTTTCGTCCGCGAGTTGATACCAATCTCTCGCTGCGATCCGGCGGGCCAGGGCGATGGCTCGTTTGCCATTGTAGCCTTTCATCAATACTTGATAATCATGGGTCAGTGCCCAATTGATGTTGGCATCTGTTCCCAAGCCGCTATCCGTGCGCCAGATGATCTGCCGCCGTTGTTCTCGCGACCAGGCAAACTGAGCCTGCAACGCACGCACCGTAGGCTTGAAAACGGCTTGTCCGCTCTGTCCGCCGGGGTAGAGCCGGGAGAACAGCGTTTCATGATAACTCGGGGCACTGGCGCGCGCCAATTGCCGCCCATACGTATTTTTCTCCTGGCTGAAGTAGCCTTTCTCACTGCCTTGCGCCTGCGCTGAACAGGGCAAACCGGTTAGATCAATGTCGAGAAACAAAGGCTGCCCAAACTCATGACGCCAAACACGCCCGTGTTGCCGATACATTGCCTGCGTAGCTTGGCGCAATTGTTCGATGGAATGAGCAGTGAAGGCATCCAGCGTATCCGCCAAGGTCGATTGTTGTGCAAACTGCTCACGCCCCCAGGCTTGGGCCAGCACAACGTCAGGACGGATGCGCAAGTCCACTTGTTTGATCGATGAACAATTGGCCAGAATGCTGACTAATACATCTTGTAACTTTTGTACTGGCTTGTGTTCAACCGTCTTGATCTTTAGCTCCACGCCAGCCAACGGCCTGAGAAAGTCGCTGTGCGTCAGACAATATCCCAAGACGGCGAGCGGCACGTATTGGGTCTCGCAACGTTGCGGAAGGGTGAGAATACGGGTGGTCATGAGACAGCCTCCTGAATAGATTTTCTGTCTCTGTACCACCCTTTGAGCCGGTTTGGAAACCGCCTTTTGTCGGGCGAAATTCTGCCATTCTCAAAGCACTATTTCATTTGGAAAGGTGCACTTGTCGGGCGAAAGTTGGGTATTACTTAATCCCAGGGCGACCGTAAAGGTCGCCCCGACAAGATTTCCCCGACTAGGAAAGATAATGTTCCCCGAAATTTCCGTTACGCAGCTTGCTGAAAAATTAAAATCAGACGATTCGTTCATCCTGCTCGATGTGCGCGAACTGCACGAGTTGGATTACGCCAAATTGACC
>CALMZT010001021.1 GCA_937870805.1 uncultured Chloroflexota bacterium | reverse complement strand
CAATGATCCGTTTGTCGAGGCTGTTCTGAACGGTCGTCAGTTGGCTCTCAAGATTGCTGCCAATGCAGTTTCTGCCTCTGTGCGTGGCGCGACAAAATTTGCGGTATCGAATTCGTACACAGGGGTGGGTAGTGCCTGGCGATTAATTTTGCCATTAGGAGTCAAGGGCAGTTTTTCTAGCACCGTGAAAGCGGAAGGAATCATGTAGTCGGGCAGCGACTCTTTTAAATAATTACGCCATTCATTCGTTGATACGGCGTTGTGCCCCTCCGTTAGTACAATGTAGGCGACGAGGCGTGGATTGTCCGGTGTGTCTTCACGGACAATCACAGTGTTCTGGCGTACCGCAGGATGCTTGGCAACTACAGTTTCGATCTCCCCCAACTCAATGCGGAAACCGCGCAGTTTGATTTGATGATCCATACGTCCGAAGAACTGTAGGGTGCTGTCCGGTAGATAACGCGCCAGATCCCCTGTCTTGTACATGCGGGCATTATCTATAAACGGATTGCTGATGAAACGCTGGCTCGTTAGCTCAGGACGTTGGAAGTAGCCGCGTGCAACGCCATCACCACCAATATACAATTCACCCGGAACGCCGATAGGCACTGGCTGCATAAAACGGTCAAGAATGTAAAGTTGGGTGTTACCGATGGGACGCCCAATCGAAATAATGCCATCCCCTGCTTCGATGCGATGGCAGGTCGACCAAACAGTTGTCTCGGTAGGACCATACATGTTCCAAAGTTCGGCACAGCGCTCGACAAGTTGGTTCGCCAGCACACGCGGTAAAGGTTCACCACCGCACAGCACTTTTAGCTGTTTATCGCCATCCCATCCCGCTTCAATGAGTAAGCGATAGGTTGCCGGTGTTGCCTGAATGACAGTCGCACGATGAAGTGCTAACTGCTCCATCAAGCGTGCGCCGTCGGTGATAATCTCACGCGGCAAAATAACGACGCAGGCACCGGAAATCAATGGTAGGAACATTTCGAGCATATGAATATCAAATGAGATGGTCGTAACGGCAAGCAGGATATCATGAGCGACCATACCCGGCTGCTGCTGCATGGTCGTTAGGAAGTTGACGACTCCGCCATGCTCAAGCTGAACGCCTTTGGGCTTACCCGTAGAGCCGGAGGTATAAATCACATAGGCGAGGTTGGATGATGACAGATCAACGTCTGGATTTGCGGGATATTCACCAACAGTGTTTGCGATGTGCTTCCAATCGCTGTCGAGGTAGGTAATCTGCGCGTTATGCGGAGGTAAGAAGTCGCGCAGTGATTCTTGTGTCAGTAGCACGGATGCCTGCGAGTCTTCCAGCATATAGGCAAGGCGGTCTGGCGGGAAATTGGGGTCAAGCGGCACATAACCCGCGCCTGCCTTAAGAATGCCAAGCAGCGCGACAAGCATATCTAAGGAACGTTCTACACACAGCGCTACCAAGCTATCAGGAACAATGCCCTGCTCAAGGAGGTAATGTGCAAGTTGGTTTGCGCGTGTGTTCAGTTCGCGATAGCTGAACTGTCCGTCACCGAAAACTGCGGCAATACTGTCGGGTGTACGCTCAACTTGTGCTTCAAATAGATGATGGATGCCGACATTTCGCGGGTAATCCATTTCCGTCCCATTCCAGGCATAGAGCAGTTCCTCGTATTCACCAGGGGTTAGCAGTGGAAGCTGGAATAAAGTCTGATCGGGGTCGGCGGCAATGCCTTCCAGTAAACCAACGAAATGACCGAGCAGGCGCTTAATTGTCACTGTCTCGAATAACTGCGTGTTGTACTCGATATACCCTGTCAGTTTCCCATCGTGGTCACGCATGTAAACGCTGAGATCAAATTTTGCCGTATGGTTATCAATCAGTTCACTGTGCATCGTTAAGCCGCTGAATTCCAGCGTAGGCAGCGGGTTTTCTTCCCAGACGAAAAGAATCTGGAACAGCGGCGTGCGGCTGCGATCACGTTCCGGTCTCATAGCTTCAACGAGCTGATCGAAGGGCAGGTCTTGGTGTGCATATGCCCCAAAAGCTACTTCACGCACACGCTTTATCAACGCGCGGAAAGTTGGATTTCCCGATACATCTGTGCGTAAAACGAGGGTGTTGACGAAGAACCCAATGAGCTGCTCTATTTCCTCGCGTGTACGATTCGCAACGGCTGTGCCGACAGTAATCTGTTCGCTTCCCGTATAGCGCAGCAGCAGGGTTTGCAGTACTGTCAACAGCGTGATGAACAACGTAACGCCTTCTTGGCGGCTGAGATCGCCAAGCGCATCCGCTAAGTTCTGGGGAATGGCAAAATGATAAGCTGCGCCTTCGAAGGTTTGCGTGGGCGGGCGCGGATGATCGGGTGGTAGTTCGGCAACGGTGGTGTCGCTTGCCAACTGTTTCTGCCAATACGTAAGCTGTTGCTTCAGCACATCGCCTTGCAGCCACTCACGCTGCCATTGGGCGTAATCAGCGTATTGAATGCTGAGTTCAGGTAATGGTGAGGGTTTGCCTTCCATAAAGGCGCTGTATAACGCAGCGAGTTCTTGCCCGAATAAATCCATCGACCAGCCGTCAGCGACAATGTGGTGAATATTGCAAATCAGGGTATGCTGTTGTTCACTGACTTTCAGTAATGTCGTGCGTATGAGCGAACCGCGTGCCAAATCAAACGGCTTGCGCGCCTCTTCAAAAATTATTCGCTCGGCTTGCTGCGAAGCGTTTGATAAATGTGAAAGATCGGTCAACGCCAGCTTAGTTGGCTGGAAGGGCTGGATAAGTTGTATAGGTAGACCGTCTTTGAGTACTAGGCGCGTGCGTAGTGTCTCATGTCGTCCGATAATCTCACTGATCGCCTGCTCAAGGACCGCGACATTAAGTTTACCTGTGAAATGAAATGCCTGCGGGATATTATATGCCGCGCGGCTTTCAGGCTCTAACTCATTTAAAAACCAGACACGCTGCTGCGCAAAGGATTGCGATAACACATCGTCGCGTGAGAGAGGGACAATAGCGCTAACGGTTGTCGTCGGCGCTTCGAGATGCTCGGCAAGGGTGGCAACGGTGCGCGCCTCGAAAACCGTAGTTAGTGGAAGCTCAACGCCGAAGGCTTTGCGGATCTGTGCCGCAAGGCGTGCGGCTAGCAGCGAATGGCCACCCAGATCAAAGAAATCGTCATGTATCCCGACGCGGTTGGCGTTCAGGATGTCACTCCAGAGTTTAGCAAGTGTTTGTTCTGTGGTAGTGCGCGGCGCGATGTATGCATGATCTGTGCTGCTATGTGCTTGCTGCGGTACAGGCAATCCTCGCCGATCAACCTTGCCATTCGCGGTGAGTGGTATTGCCTCCATTGATACGAAAGTTGAGGGAACCAT
This sequence comes from uncultured Chloroflexota bacterium, assembly GCA_937870805.1. Taxonomy (GTDB): domain Bacteria; phylum Chloroflexota; class Anaerolineae; order Aggregatilineales; family Phototrophicaceae; genus JACAER01. The sequence continues at coordinate 7,558 of CALMZT010001021.1, read as the reverse complement.
GTATTCAGGTAAGCGCGCTTTAAGGAAGGTGCGCAGCGATAACGCCGTTGGAGGTTCTTCACCCTGCGGCACAAAATACGCTGTGATGTATTTGTGCTCTGGTTTGTCTTCCCGAACGATCACGACACTTGTTTGTACCTGTGGATGCTCCGCCAGCGCGGCTTCAATTTCTCCTAATTCGATGCGATAGCCGCGTATTTTTGCCTGTTGATCAATACGCCCTAAGAACTCAATTGAGCCATCTGCAAGATAGCGCATCAGGTCGCCTGTTTTATAAAGCTTTGTCCCGGCGTCGAAGGGGTTATCAATGAATTTTTCACTTGTCAGGTCTGGGCGATTGAGATAACCGTTAGCCAGCGCCACGCCGCCGATGTAAAGCTCTCCAGCGACGCCAACGGGCACTGGCTGCATGAATGGATCAAGGATGTAGACCTGCGTATTAGCGATGGGCTTGCCAATTGGCACTTCGCTGCTGGTCAGCGGCTGGTACGGTACATTGTGGAGCAAGGATGTGATCGTCGTTTCGGTTAAGCCGTAAGCGTTAAATAATGGAACGCGCTTCGGTGTCTTCTCCTGCCACACGGCGAGACGTTCCGGCGCAGCGCGCTCACTGCCGATCACCAGCAGCCGTAGATGTGTAGGAAATAGGGTTTCTTCATCGCCTAAGGCATGTGTCCATTCGTGCCAATATGGAGTCGGCAGATTGAGAACACTAATCTGTTGGGCTTCAAGCTCCTGAAGAAACTCGATAATAGATGGTGCTTGACCGCTGGGGTGAATGACCAATGTCGCCCCACTGAGCAGTGTTGGGTAGATTTCCTCGCCCGCAACATCGAAACTCAGCGAGGCAAATTGCAATACGCGGTCATCTGCTTGCAGGCTGAATTGTTGGGCGATGGCGAGGTTGTGATTGACGAGCGCCTGCTGTGGGACAAGCGCCCCTTTGGGCTTACCCGTTGAGCCAGAAGTATAGATGACGTAAGCGGTATCTGTCGTGTCCCCATCATTTTGCAGATTATCTGCACTTTGCTGCTCAACCCGCTCCCAGGCGGTATCAACGGGAAGCACCTCGACGGTGGCGGTATCTAACCCTAAGTTGCTGACTAAGCGTTCCTGCGTCAGCAACACCTTGATCTGTGTATCAGCGATCATGAAGTCACGCCGATCTTGCGGATAAGCAGGGTCAATGGGCACGTAAGCAGCGCCTGCTTTCATCACGGCGAGAAAACCAACGATGGCTTCCATCGACCTTTCCATACAGATACCTACAAGGTCGCCGTGCTTAATGCCACACGTGTGGAGATGACGCGCGAGTTGGTTGGCGCGCTCATTTAATTCGCCATAGCTGATCTGCTGTTGATCGTAAACCAATGCCACAGCGTGAGGATTTTGCTCAACTTGTGCTTCAAAGAGTTGGTGAACAAGAGCATTTGGCAAATCTGCCTGTGTCTGGTTCCACTCTGTAATCAGTTGAGCATGTTCTTGTTGCGTCAATAGAGGAAGTTGGGCAATAGGCAGATTTGGCTGATTGGCAGCCCCCTTGAGAAGCGTGTTGAAATGCCCAATGAATCTTTCAATGCTGGCTTCAGAGAAGAGATCTGTGCGATAGGTAATGCTTCCCTCTAGTCCAGCGGAAAAGGACAATATGAGATCAAGGGGTGGCTGTCCATCCATCAGGCTTTCGTCAACAGCCTCACTATCTGGGACTGTTTCGCTGTATCGAAACACGGTTTGCACGAGGGGATGCCGCTTGCTGTCAAGTTCAGCAGCGAATGCTTGTGCCAATGCCGTAAATGGCAGCGGGGTATTCATCGCTTCGTTTGTATTTCGCTGAATTTGTTCCGCCAGTTCGATAAAAGTAATGTTTGCAGGGAAATAGGTACGACTGAGGATTGTGTTACTGGCATTATTTTGTTCTATCGTAACACCCGTGAGAATCTGTTCTTGCCGGGTATAGCGTTGTAGAAGAATGTTGAATATGGTAAGCAGGGCGCTGGACAGCGGAAGGTCTTGCGCTGCATTTTGGAGCTTGTTTACAGGCTCAGCTTCTAACAAAAATGCATATGTGCTGTGTACTGCTGAAAGCACGTTGCCGCGAGGATGGTCAGTTGGCAATTCAAGAATAAAGGGTGCGTTACGGAGTTTGTCTTGCCAGAAGCTGATATGTTGTTCCATCGCATCGCCGATTTCGGGTGTCCCGTTATGACCAGGTAGAGTCTGGTGCCGTGAGATGACGTTATCCAGTTCTGCCTTAGTTTTTATGCTCATGTAAACTCCAGGTATTTCGATGTGTATTTATTCTGTAGTTGCACACTATATTTTGTAACTCTTATACATATTGTGCCATAAAGTACGTCCTTCTGTAATGTCAACTTATTAAATTTTTGTGAAAGAAGCGTCCATTTGCAGAAAGGTGTTTATATCTCTTAACGTAAGAATTTCAAATAAAAGAGGATATAGCAGCTATATCCTCTTTTAGCACTCTCTCAGTTATGGAAGGTGCTTGGTTATCCCTTAACGGCTCCCTGTGTGAGTCCGCCAACAATATAATCTTGGAGAGCGATGTAGATCACAACAATCGGAAATGCGCCAAGCAGCGCGCCTGCCGCGAATAAGCCCCAGTTCTGTGCAAATTGGTCGCCGAGCAGAATAGTTCACCCACCTGCCAGCGTATATTCCTGCGGCTCATTGATAAGCACCAGTGGGAGAATGAAGTCTCCGTAGGTGCCGACAAAGGTGAGGATAGCAACCACTGCCAGAATGGGACGAACGAGTGGGAAGATAATCACCCAGAAGATTTGGAAGTTGGTCGCGCCATCCATCATTGCTGATTCGTCTAACTCACGGGGTACGGTGTCGAAGAAGCCTTTCATCAGCCACGTGTTGATACCCAATGCCCCGCCGAGATATACCAGAATCAACCCTGCGTGGGTGTTCAAACCGAAGGGTGGGATAATCTCGCCGATGGTTTGCAGCAGCAGGTAAATGGCGACAATGGCAAGTGTGCTCGGAAACACCTGAATCAGAAAAACAGTGAGCAGCAGTGTTCTTCTTCCCTTAAAACGGAAGCGTGAAAATGCATACGCGCTGAGGGAGCTAATGAGCACTGCTAAAACAGCGGTAATGGTTGAGATTTTGACTGAATTCCAGACCCATAACGGAAACGGATTGTTCGGACTATTCAGTAGTGCGTTATAGTGGACAAGTGAAGCGTTACGCGGGATGATGCCCTGTCCTAGGATTGACCCTGATGGGTTGAATGACGATGACATGATGAATAGCACAGGGAATAAAGCATATACCAGCGCAAATGCGATAATCACAAGGCGCAGCGTGCGCTCACGTGTCACGCGCGCAGACCAGTATCCTTCTTTTTGGTCGACATTAGGGCTAGCGACTGCTTTTGTGATCTCAGACATTTTGGGATACCTCCTCCCATGCCCCTGTGAAACGGAAGTTAATTACCGTGATTACAAGGACGATAAAGAAGATCACAATGGTAATCGCTGAAGCGAGTCCATAGTCGGTGGTGCCAGCGGCGAATGCCAGGCGGTAGGTGTAGCTGATGAGGATATCGGTCCACCCCGCTGTGGGTGTAATAGCGGGACCGCCCTGGTTATACAATCGAATCACGCCGAAGTTGTTGAAGTTGAACGCAAATGAAGAGATCAGAATGGGTCCGACTGAGACAAGCAGCAGTGGCAAAGTTAAACTCCAGAAGCGTTGCCATGCATTTGCGCCGTCAACGTTTGAAGCCTCATAAATCTCGGAGGGAATGGATTGTAATGCCCCCATGCATACAAGCATCATGTAGGGGAAGCCTAGCCACATCTGTACAAGCAGCACCCCTATGCGTGCCCAGAATGCATCCGTGAACCAAGGGGGGGACCAACCGAACCAATCCCGCACGGTGACACTGATCGGACCTAACTGCTCACTCAGTAAGCCGCGCCAGATTAGTACGCTGATAAACGCTGGGATAGCGTAAGGGATGAGCATCGCAGAGCGCAGTATCTTTTTTCCGGGCACAAGATCACTGTTGAAGACCAATGCGAATGATAAGCCTAGCGCAAACGTCAGCAGCACCGCAAACAGTGCGTGCATCACCGTCCAGACGAAGATGATGATGAGAGGACCGCTGATAGCAGGGCTGGTGAACAGGTCGATGAAATTGCCTAAGCCGACCCCCACGTAGTAGCCGCCCGGCAAGGTGTCGTTGGGATCGGTGGTTGAGGTATAGATACCCTCGATGCCTGTGTAGGTGGTACCTGTGGATAAGTCGGTGATAGTATTGCTAGCAGCGTCATATGAATAACGGAGTTCGAATCGGGCAGCATTGCGTCCCGATATACCGATACTATCCTCTGCTGTTCCAAAGATTTGCGTATTTATCGTGTCATCACTCGCCAGTTGAATACGGTTGAGTCGTTCAAATCCCTGAATGGTTTCAGGGAAGCCATCCTCGTCGAGTGGTCCGATACCTTCTATTCCCTCTCCATTCGCTTTCAGAGGTTCACCGGGCGCAGCCGCAAAAGCATTGCCTTGTTCGTCAATCAGCCACAGGAGGTAGCGTCCATCCTCAGAGCGATACGCTGCGAATTCGTAGGGCGTTGCTCCCTCAGGGATGTAGAGGTTGCTCCCTCGTGGTTCTAAAAATGACTGAACAAGCTGCTCTTGTGTTCTCAGGTGTCCAGTGCCGTAGTTGGTGAAGGCGACGTAGATGGTGTATACCATCGGATAGACAACCATCAGGATCATGAGCGCGAGACCGGGTGAGAACCAGCGAAATGGATAGAGTCTCTCACTAAGGAAAAAAGCGTTGAATCCAATAGTTACGATGACAACTAGGAACGCAAGAAACCATGCTTGGTCGGCGATGAGCTGACTGACGAACCATATGGCAAAGGCGTCTAAGATTGCAATGCCGACTAGGCGTAAGATCAAGCCAACGGGACTAGCGGGTGTGCTGGATGGGTATAAAACATTTTTTTGGGGTTGACTAATGGCAGCCATCGTAACCTCGTCTAATTTTTCATAAAATTACTTACTTCAAAAAACAGGGCGTTTTTTGTGGGAACGCCCTAAACCCATACTACTATTTAAACTTTACGGGGCTGTGGTTGCTTCAGCTTCAGGGGTCGCTTCAATTTCAGCACGAATGGCTTCGGCGGCTGCGCCAAATGCTTCATCGGGGGTGTTGTCCCCACCTAGTGCTAATGAGATTGCACTACCCCACGCACCCCATACCGAACCCATTTCTGGGATGGAGGGCATCGGTTGACCAACAGCACCAGCGCTGGCGAAAGCGGCGAAGTCAGGGTCGGTTGCCACTTCGTTTGCAGGTATGAATGCTGAAGGACGGGTACCTACTGTCGATAGTTCCACCATCGTTTCTTCAGTGGCAACATACTCAGTGAGGAAGGCGATAGCGAGGTCAACGTTGTCGCTGAAGTTGTTGACCATGAATGCTTGGACGCCGAGGAATGGACTGCCAGGATTGCCATCGGGACCAGCCGGAATGTCGCTGATTGCGAAAGGTACACCGGCGTCACGGAAGCGCTGTAGAAACCAAGGACCCGTGATCATCATTGCTGCGTCACCGCTTTCAAACAATGCGGTGGCTTCGTCGCCTGTAGTGAGGGGCATCACGCCGTCAGTGACCATATCAGTCATCCACTGGAGTGCAGCGACTGAACCCTCACTGTCTACGCCGAGGTCGCTGGCGACATAGTTTCCATTTTCATCCTGTCCGAAGACATAACCGCCGAAGGCGCTCTGGATACCAAAGAAGTGGTAGGGATCGCCGTTCTGGTAAACGAAGCCGTACTGCGCGGCCCCACTTTCCTGAATTTCTTCGGAGATCTGGCGAACTTCTTCCCATGTGGCAGGCGCATCGGGTACGAGTTCCGTGTTGCGGAAGAAAGCAACGTTTTCAACGGCATAAGGTACACCATATAGCACGCCGTCTTGTGTGAATGCTTGTAGTGCTACAGGGCTGAATTGTGCAGCAAGTTCTTCATCAAGTTCAATGGGAGCCAGCAGGTTGTCGGCAGTGAGTTGACCAAGCCAGTCGTGTGCGCCGATCAAAATGTCTGGACCTTCGCCCGCGGGCCCGGCAATGATGAGTTGGTCACGGATATCGCCGAAGCCCAGTTGGGTGACGGTAACAGGAATGCCGTATTCTTCGGTGAACTGTGCGCCGAGTGCCTCAAGAATCGGGGCGCGATTTTCATCTGCCCAGATCACGAGCGTATCGTCCTGTGCGGCAGCAAAGTTTACTGACAGGCTGGCGATGAAGACAAGCATTAACATCACGGCTAAAATATGTTTGTTCATTTCAAAACTCCTCCTAAAGAGATTTGTTTGGGAAAGCGAGGTACTACCATAGTCTGCTCTTGGTGCTGCATTGTAGATGTTCTCTCGAATATCAACGATGTTGCCTCAAGCTAGTGTAGCGGATTATAACCAACGCCTCTTTGTATGCGCAAGCACGATACATGGGTTAAGTTGCACAATATATTAAGTTTTGTGTTGCTGACTATTTGTGCAACATCTTTTATCTCCCTCATTTTTAGGCAATTGGTTCTGTATAAAATGAGTTTGGCAGGCTGTGCTATAATAAAATTCTTATCTTTCTTTAATTGAGTGAGACGTTTTTTCATGGCTGCGACCCGCAAACATCCAATCGAATTTCGTCGCGAGGAAGTTTCTTTTATTATGCAGCGTTGGCGTGCTTCTGAGTCTTGTTCGCTTGTGGGTGTCGGTAGTGTTGGGAAATCGAATTTATTGCAGCATCTGGCAGACCCTGATGTCCAGACCTACTACATGCAGAATACGAATACCGATAATTTTCGGACGATTATTATTGACCCTAATCTGCTCGGACCTCTGCCCTCGTCAAGTGAGAATAGTGACCAGGTTCGCTGCTGGGCAGCTTATGAGTTGATGATGCATCGCCTCTTTATGGCGTTCTATCCTTTTAAGGTGTTAGATCCTGAAGAAGCGCGTCTCTTCTATGAGACTTATCAAACCCTGCAAGATGGCAATAACCCACTCTATGCTTATATGGCGCTGCGCTATTTCGAGTTAGGCTTAGAGTTCTTTATGCGTCGCAAGATCAAAATCGTTTTTATGTTTGATGAGTTTGAAGATTTTCTGCGACAGATGCCCATCAAATTTTTCCAGACGCTGCGTGGTTTGCGTGACATCAATAAGCGTCAGTTGAGTTTTCTAACATTTACGCGCTCACCGCTACCAGTGCTAGTGCAGCAGTATGGTATCAACCCCCTTGATATTGAGCCATTTATCGAGTTGTTCACCGATAACGTGTGTTATGTAGGTCCCTATAATGAAGCTGACTCCTACCGTATGGTTGAAGAGCTGATGAACCGCAACCAGAAGGTATACGCCCGTAATGAGGTAGACTTTTTGTTGTGGGCGACAGGTCGTTATGCGGGGTTGATACGCGCCGGTTTCCGTGCTCTTGACTCGCTAGCCTTGTCTGATCTCCGTATTCAGCAGGAAACAGAGGGGCTGTTGCACGCGATGTCTCTCAAGT
>CALMZT010001020.1 GCA_937870805.1 uncultured Chloroflexota bacterium | reverse complement strand
GAAGGTCCCATGATCGACAGAAACTCGCCTTCGTAAATCTTCAGGCTAACACCCCTCAAGACTTGCAATTCAATCTCGCCCATGTGATAGGTTTTGGTGATGTCGCGGATGTCGATGACCGCGCGCTGTTCCTTTTCGCCGTCGGGCGCAGCGCCATTTTTGGATTTGCCATTGCCAAAAAACTTAAACAAAGCGATTTCTCCGACTATCCCAACGGATTCAGTGTATCACGCGGCACAAGCACCACGCGCTGATTTTCCTCCAAGCCGCTGACGATCTGGCTGAAGGTTTCGTTGCGTAAGCCCAGCACGACTTCGATTTCCTGGAAGCTGCCATCCTCATTTTGAATGGTGACAAATGCCTGCTCTGTCGCACGATCAATACGGATGAAACGATTGCGCAGCACCAGCACATCGTCCAGTTCATTGACGACAATGCGCGCCGTCGTACTCATACCCACACGCACTGCATCGCTGGTCGGATTCAGGGTCACGCGCACGGGATACGTCACCAACTGCCCGACGCTGGTCGGCGTAATGGCGATATTCGTCACCACCGCCGTTACCTGCTCGTCCGGCAGGGCATCGAGAAACAGGTTCACAGGCTGACCCATTGCCACGCGCACGATGTCCGTTTCATCAATGGCAAGGTCAACGTAGTAGCCGCTGGTGTCGATCAGCAGCATCGCCGGCGCGTCAGGCGGCACTTCGCCCACCACCAGATTACTTTGCGCAATCACCCCATCAAACGGCGCAACCAATACGGTTCGATTAAGATTTGCCTGTGCCTGATCAACTGCCAACTGCGCCTGCTGAACGCTCAATTCGGCACGTTGAAGCTCGAACTCCGTTGGACCATTCGTCAGGCGATCAAGGGCGACTTGCGCCTGTATCAATTGCGCGCTTGCCGAAGCCATTTGTCCCACATCGGGACCCTGGTTCTGAATTGCAGTGTAGTTCGCATCGGCAATTTGCACGCTGTAATCCGCTTGATTTAAGCTCGGCGTGAACGAATCCGGAGAGGGTGCGCCAAGACCGCCTTGAATAATCTGATTGACCGCGTTAATCGCATCAATCACTTCCTGCGGCGCGCCATCAGGGATCGCAATCAGGTTTGGGGCGGGTGCTCCGGCAGCAGCAGCACGCTGAAGCTGTAGCTGCCATAGCTGATTGCGTGCCGCTTCAGTTTGCAGCCTTGCAATTTCAATCTGTTCCGCCGTCGGACCTGTCGAATACGCCGCATTGAGCGCTGCCTCTGCTGCATCAACAGCGGCTTGCGCGGCAGCGAGATCTTCTTCGCGTGGCGGAGTCGTCAGCGCTGTATACGTCGCCGTCGCCGCATCAAGTGCTAACTGTGCGCTGCTTAAAGTCGCTTCTAAATCCGTCGCGTCCAAACGTGCGAGAGGCTGCCCTGCCGTGACCGTATCGCCTTCACTCACCAATAGTTCTATGACAGGTGCGGAGTATTCAAACAGCAGCGGCACCTGGCGCACAGGAGTAATCATGCCTGTAGCGCTCACTGTGACGATCAGGTTATCACGCTCTACAGTCGTTTCTTCCAGAATCAGCGATGCAGGATCAACAGCCGAGCTTGTCGCCATGTAGTATTGCACGCCCACGACACCAGCTACACCTATGATGGACAGCACGACGATCAACAGGAGTCTACTTAACAAGTGTCGCAGCATACTTAACTCCCAAAGATCGAGTCTAAGGTGTCGCCAGTTAAATCCACGCCGAGCACCTGACCTTCTTGAACACCAGAAACCACTTCGCTGACATCTTCCCCGCGCAGCCCCAGCGTCACTTCCACCTCACGCATAGAACCATCAGGCTGTACCAAATTGACAAACGCTTGATCGGTGCGGCGGTCAAGTCGGATGTAGATGTTCGGGACAACTAGCACATCATCGCGGCGCTCAACGACAAGGCTGGCTTCGGCAGTCATCCCTACGCGGATACGTGGGTCGTCAGCTTGTACCGTCACCTGCGCCTCGTAAGTGATGATGTTGTTGATGTTCTGCCCGACGAGCGCGATTTGCTGCAACTGCGCTGGGAACTGTTCGCCCGGCAGCGCATCTAACGCCATCGTGGCAGACATTCCTTCACGTATAAAACCCACGTCGATTTCATCTACTTGCACCGTGAGCGCTAACGGCGACACATCGGTCAACTGTACAATCGGCGCATTGGGGGCAATCAACACTCCTACTTCGGCATTTACTGCGGAGACAATTCCCTCAAATGGTGCGACCAGTACAGTACGATCTAGCTCCGCTTGCGCCTGATCGACATCAGCTTGCGCGCGATCAATGCTGATTTGCGCCTGGTCAATTTGCGCCTGTGTAGGACCCGCTTGCAGCCGTTCCAATTCCGCTTCCGCTTGCTGTGCGCGGGCAGCAGCAGCGCCTAACGCCGCCGGGTTGCCATTTTGCAGCGATTGAAGTTGTAAGCGCGCGATTTCGACATTAAACGACGCTTGTCCCACACGCGCTTCGGCAATCGTACCGCCGCCGATGCCTGCCGTCCTCGCAGTTTCTGCATCAACGAGTGCTTGCTGTGCTTGAGCGTAAGATAACTGCGCGGCAGCGATTTGTTCAGGCGAAACTGCGTTGGAGATACTGACGTATGCGCCCCACGCCGCATCGACATTGGCTTGCGCAACAGCAAGTTCGCCCGCATCAAGGGGGGCTATCAATTCATCCATCGCCAACTGTGCCTGCTGAAGCGCGACCACCGCCTGATCGTAACCCACCTGCTGCGTGCTGCTGTCTAGCTGCACCAGTGGATCACCTGCCAATAAATAGTCACCCGGCTGCACAAATACCTCTGTGACACGTCCGGGGACAGTGAACGCTAAATTGACAGTTTCCTCAGCTTCAATCGTGCCGACGGCTGAAACAAGCACCTGAACGCTGCCGCGCTGTACCGTGTAAAACTGCAAGCTGGTATTGGCTTCGCTCTCAGCAGCTTGCGCATCGAGATAAGTCATCGTTCCTAATGCAGCGGCGGGTGTCACCAGCGTCAGGAACGTCAAAAAGATCAATGAACGTCGAACAGACATAGAGCCGCGACCTCTGTTTGTTCCTTTTTACACAATAATAGCACGACGTTCTCACCGAACAGTTTAAAAAGAGGTGTTATTTAATAAAATCCTAAGGAAGAGGGATATTTACGAAAGAGGTGTATTTTGCCTTATTGTACACTAAACAAAAGTAATCTAGCGTTAGTAACCCATCAGTGGTAACATAATCTTCGCACAAAGTTTCACAAATACGCTCGGCTTACTTGGGGATCAATATGCACTCGAATCCGCCCAATGACATCCCAGATATTGTTATTGGTCGCCTGCCAATTTATTTGCGCGCCTTAAACCGCCTCGCGCAGGATGGTCATGAAGTCACGTCTTCACACGAACTTGGTCAACTGCTGGGCATTAGTTCCGCGCAAATCCGCAAGGATCTCTCGCACTTTGGTGGCTTCGGCAAACAAGGCACAGGCTATCAGATTGCCTATCTTGAAGAAAAGCTGCGGCAGGTATTAAAGGTCAATCGTGAATGGGAAGTGGCACTTGTCGGCGCGGGCGACCTCGGTACGGCGCTGGCACACTACGGCGGCTTTTCCGAACGTGGATTTAACATTACCTGCGTTTTCGACAATTCAGCGGAAAAAATCGGCAGGTCACTGAATGGTTTTCACATCCAGTCGATTGACGACATTGCAACGACCATCCCTTCGCGCGGCATTAAAATGGCAATGATTGCCGTGCCCGCCAAAAACGCACAGGAAGTCGCGGACAAGCTCATCGCAGCAGGTGTGCGCGCCATCCTCAACTATGCGCCCATCAACCTCAACGTCCCGCCAGAAGTGCGCGTGCAGTACATTGATCCTGTCATCCACATGCAGCGCATGACCTATTATCTGCCCTAATCATTGCTCATCGTCGCTTTCGAGGTGGCTTTTCGCAGCCGCCTCTTTTTGTTTGCGCCTCAGAAATAAAAAGCCGCTTCACTGCGGCTCATCGTTCTCTTTTGGCTCAAAACTGTTATGCATAACCCTGCGTGATACGGCGCAAAATCGCCGGGTCTTCCAGCGCGCGCCCCGCACCAACGGCAACGGCAATCATCGGATTTTCGGCGCGATAGACGGGAACGCCCGTTTCGCGCGTGAGATAGTTGTCGATGCCGCGCAGCAGCGCTCCGCCGCCTGTCAGCACAATACCGCGATCAATAATATCGGATGCTAGTTCAGGCGGCGTATTCCCCAGCACACCTTTGACGACACCTGCTATAGTCCCTAAAGGTTCTGCCAGCGCCTCAACGACTTCACCTGTGCTGATCGCTACCGTGCGCGGAAGACCGCTGAGGTTATCACGCCCCTGAATTTCCATCGACATCTGTTCGGGCATATCGACTGCTGCGCCGACCTGGATTTTCACCGACTCCGCTGTCGGCTGTCCAATCGACAGGTTATATTTGCGCCGTATGTAGCTGATAATCGCCTCATCCTGCCGCAAGCCGCCCGTGCGTCCACTTTCCGCGCGCACGATGTTGTTCATCGAAATCACGGCTGCTTCGGTGATACCACCGCCGATGTTGACCACCATATCGCCCGCTGGCGTACTGACAGGCAGCCCTGCGCCAATCGCCGCCGCGAGAGGTTCGTGTATCAACACGGCTTCGCGCGCGCCTGCTTCCATCGCCGCTTCATACACCGCACGCCGTTCGACACTTGTCACCCCATACGGCACTGAAATCATCACCGATGGCTTGAACAAGCGAATACGTCCAGCGATTTTGCCGAAAAAATAGCGCAGCATCGCCTCGGTGACTTCATAATCTGCGATGACGCCGTTTTGCAGTGGGCGGATAATCTGCATGTCTTCTTCATGCACCCTACCGAGCATTTCGCGCGCCGCCTGCCCCACTTCCATGACATTGACGCGCCCGCGATCATCCTCTTCGGCAGAGACCGCCACCAACGAAGGCTCTTGCAGAACGATCTGCCCATTCTCGTAGATGAGCACGTTCACCGTACCGAGGTCTACACCGAGTCGCTTGCTAAATATTCCCATTGATTTCTCCGAGCTTTGCGCACGGAATTGTAACAAACGCGACGATATTTATCAATTAAGCCCGCGCAAACTGAATCACACCGCGCTTGCCATTGACCCGCCACTCGGAGTCAACCTTGTCAAGCTCCGCTGCTAATCCCACAGGCAACCCAACAACGGCATCACTTTTCATCGTGCGCAGCGTCAGCAGCGGCGCATTGAAGTACGCAACAACGTCTTTTAAGGGCGTTTCTGGCTGCCACAGCGCATCGCCCACCGCGCGGCGGTAATTGGCATCACCCTTGAAAATCACCAGCGCTGCGCCCTCAAAAACTTGCTCAAGGGTCACTGGTATACTCCACAGAAAGTGCGGACTGTTCCAGTAGATATGCGGTGCAAGTCGCAAGCGTCCGTCTGGCCAATATCCTCGCAAGCGTTGGGCAAGCTGGCGTGTCTTGCGACTGTGCGCAGCCATTGCATCCATCAACTGCCACACATCAACAGGAAGCGCATCGCTGACAAATGTTGGATGCGCTTTCAGATGCATTACAACTTGCCATATGCCACTTGCCAGCAAATGATCTACGAGCACCAAATCCAGCGCCAACTCCGTGCCTGTGTTATCACAAACGATATGGATAACTGAATTCTGTTTCTTCAGCGATGTGAGATGTTCTACTACCTGCGGGCGATCATCCACCAGCACATCGCTATCCCGCGCCTTTTCCGTGCCCATGCTGTGTGCGGCGCTGTGGCTCAAATCCGCCCGATTGCCCCACAAATCGGTGAGCAGCAGCGCTGACAGCTTTTCGCCGAAATCACCTTCAACCTTCAATGCTTCCTCGACCTTTTCCCAGAGTTGTTCGCTTTCCAGTTCTTTCTGTTTCGCGGGCGCAAACGGGTCCCGGTTCGTCTCAAACCAGCGCACGACCTGCATTAGATAGCGATATAGATAAGTCTCTGCGAAAAACCATTCGCAGTCGCCCCATGTGAGCGTTGTCGTTAAGTGCGCTTGCCGCTGATACTCACGTTCCCACATCTCGTAATCCGATGCCGTCAACTTGTTAAGCATCGGTATCGGTGCGCTGCTTTCTAGATCACCTCGTACCTGTGCTAACTCATTTAGAATTTGTGGTGGATAATCAGGATTAGACGTTTCCACATCACGAAGGATTTTCGGGATGCGCGTGTCAAGCGTATGCGTGGCGAAGTCGTTTTTTCCGACACGAATAGGCGGTGGTGGCTGTAAAGTGAGAGGCTTAGTCATCAACAAGTCCATTTAAAATAATAGAGGGCGAGTTCAAACTCACCCTCTAATGGAAAAATCAAAACGAACACGAATGATTTACCTCAACAATGGGCTTAAGCCCATTGTTCGCAGTCTAATTGATTTCTCCATAAGATACCTTACTTTGTGCAAATCAGCCGCTGCTTATTTGCGGTTATCGTCTTCCTCGACAATGCGAATCACAGGACTCGCGCGGACCTTACGCTGGATGCGCGTTGCCAGTTCAGCGCGGCGCAGCGATAAGGCAGCCTCGCGGTTCATTTCGGGACCGACGCCCTCTTTCATCAGCTTTTCGGCGCTGGTGCGAGCCGCTTCAATCGCTTCGACGGAGATGTCATATGCCGACTCTGCGACATCAGCCAGCACGACTACCTTGTCGGGGCGCACGTCTACGACGCCGCCGTAAATGGCGAAGCTCTCTTCGGCGTTGCCTTTGCGGATAATCAGTTCTCCGAAGCCCATTGTCGTCAGCACAGGGGCATGATGCGGAAGCACCGCCATGATACCCTCCGTCGCCGGGATAATCACCATATCCGCGTTGGGTTCATCGAAGATTTTCTTTTCCTGTGTGACCACTTCTACGTGAATTGGCATAATGCCCGCCTTAGCCAGCTTTCTCGGCGTCTTCGTAGCGCTTCAACACGTCTTCAATCGGTCCTGCCATATAGAACATCTGCTCAGGAATGTGATCGAGTTCGCCATCCAGAATCTGACGGAAGCCGCGCACGGTATCGCGCACTTTGACGTAGCGCCCTTCACGACCCGTGAACTGCTGCGCCACCACCATCGGCTGGCTGAGGAACAGTTCGATCTTACGGGCGCGCGACACCAGCAGCTTGTCATCTTCCGAGATTTCATCAGTACCGAAAATGGCGAT
>CALMZT010001019.1 GCA_937870805.1 uncultured Chloroflexota bacterium | reverse complement strand
CAACCCATCAACGCGCCATCTCGCCACCCATACGCTCGGCAAGATTGGCGGTGCGCGTGCTCTGGACTCCTTGATGCGCGCGCTGCACGACGTTGACCCGATGGTGGTCTCGAAGGCGGCATTTGCATTAGGGCAAATAGGTGATGTGCAAGCCATCCCCGCGCTGGTCAGTGTGTTGGGACAGGAGCACCGCGAGGTACAAACATCGCTTGCCAATGTCCTCGAAGGTTTTGGTGCTGCGGCGGTGCAGCCGTTAATCGGCGCGTTGCAGCATGAGCGCTGGCAAGTGCGCGAACATGCAGCGGACATCCTGGGACAAATCGGCAGTCGTGAAGCCGTTCCTGCCTTGATCGAGGCGTTGAACGATGAGCAGTGGCAGGTGCGTTTCGCCATCGTCACCGCGTTAGGGCATATTGGTGGCGCGCGTGCGAAAGAAGCCGTTCAATTGATGAAAGACGATCCTGAAGAACGGGTGCGCGACCTGACGCCGTTGGTCATGAAACGCATGAGGTAGACAGGAAGCGCGCTGATTGCAATGTGATGCTGTGGTCGGCGCAAGCGGATCGATGTCGGTGATGGTGATGCTGCCGCCGATGCCAAGCGCTTCATAGGCACGGCGAAAGGCACGCAGCAGTTCCACGCGCCGCCCCGCGCTGGTGAATAGTAGGTTAACGTTACTCATTGGGACACTATACCTTAGGTTTAAATCTTTTCACAAACATGTATAATGCCGCGTGGGGGTGGCTGTGTCCCGGTGGATGCCCCGGTCTTCAAAATCGGCGGCAGGCTGCTCACGCAGGCTGCGGTGGGTTCGACTCCCATCCACTCCCGCCTTGAACTTCCCCACGACGCCCACTACAATGCCCACGCAATGCAAGTGAATCGGAATACAGGTATGACCACCACAGAAGATCTGAAGGATTTAACCCTGCTAGGGCAAGGGAAAACACAGCCCTCGCGTAACCTCGAAACGTTCCCAAACCGCCATCCCAACCGCCGCTACAACGTGCGCCTGTACACGGATGAGTTCACGGCGATGTGCCCGATGACGGGACAGCCGGACTTCGCCAAGCTGACGATAGACTACATCCCCAATGAGAAGGTGGTCGAAAGCAAGTCGTTCAAGCTGTACGTCTGGTCGTTCCGCAACGAAGGCATCTTCCATGAGCATGTCACCAACGTTATCCTTGACGATCTGGTGGCGGCGCTTGACCCGCATTGGTGCCGCGTCGTCGCAGAATTCTCGGTGCGCGGCGGCATCGCTATCACTGTCACCGCCGAACACACCCGTTCAGCGTAGTAAACATGAACTCTGTTCACCGAAAGCGATGAAAATGTATCGCGGAAGGCACCCATCAGGCGGGCGCACACGTTGGTGCGCCCCTACAAAGACCTTTGTGCTCTCCCGTAACATTCATTCTGCAAGGCTATTTTCAGGATAGTCAATTGTCAGCGGCTTTGTTGTTTGCATAAGGACACATGCAGCAGGATAACCTTTACCTTCAACGTATCAACCTCGTCCTCAATCATATTCGTGACCATCTGACAGATGACCTGTCGGTGAACACGCTGGCGCAGGTCGCTCATTTTTCGCCGTTTCATTTTCATCGCATCTTCAAAACGCTCACAGGTGAAACGCTCAACGATGTCGTGACACGCCTGCGTTTAGAGCGTGCCGTATCGCTGTTGAAGGCTTCGCCCAATATGCCCATTGCCAGCGCTGCGTTCACCTGTGGCTTCGCGTCGGCGTCCAATTTTTCGCGCGCCTTCAAGAAACGTTTCGGTATCAGCGCGCGTTCGTGGGATCGCCAAACGCCGCTGAAAGAGCGCAAGAACGGTCAAGTTCTCGAAGGCTTTCCCTACTATACTGTAGAAAGTTTGAGCGAAATTGAGCAGACGAAGGAATTTGAAGTGCGCTTGCGTCCGCTGCCTGCCCAACGCCTTGCTTACGTGCGCGTCTTCAGTTCATATCAGGTCGAACCCATCCTGAAGGGCTATGAGCGCCTCATCGAATGGTATCGGGCGCGCGGCGATTTGGCACAGACGACGCTGTTCGGTATGTCACAGGATGACCCTGACATCACGCCGCTGAACCTCTGCCGCTTCGATTGGTGCGTGACGATACCGGAGGATTGGAAGGTGGAAGGCGACGTGAGCGAATGGCGTTTCCCGGCGTGCCACATCGCTTACATTCATTGCGCAGGCGACATTTTCCTGGAAGATCGGGCGTGGCAGTATTTGTATCGCTATTGGCTGCCGCGCAGTCGCTTCCAACCGGATAATTTGCCCGCGATGGAAATCTACTGTCGTCTGCCCGCCGAAATCGGTTGGGAACAGTTTGACATCGAATGCGCTTTGCCTGTCGTCGCGCTCTAGGGCAAGTTTAAAGTTGTCAGTGCACAGTTTCAGTCAAATTCCAGTGTCCGACAACTGTGAAGATTCATGACGCTCAAACTACCTCTTTAATGTATTTGCTGAAGGCTAAAAAGGAGTAGTGATGGAACTCGGAACATTTTCGGTGAGTTTGGCGGTGAAAGACATCAAAGCGGCGCGCGCATTTTATGAAAAGCTGGGCTTCAAGGAGATTGCTGGCAAAGAAGAGGACAACTGGCTCATCCTGCAAAATGGCTCGGCAAAGATTGGGCTGTTTCAGGGGATGTTTGATAACAATGTGCTGACGTTTAATCCGACTGATGTGCGCGGCATTCAGAAAGCGCTCAAAGCACAGGGCGTCACTTTCATGCAGGAAGCTGATGAGACTACGCAGGGTGCGGCACACGCGACACTGCTCGACCCCGATGGCAACGCCATCCTCATGGATCAGTTCTAATTACAAATTACATGGGACGACACGCCGGGCAATCACATCAAATTTAGTTTGAAGGTTACAAGGGTTCACAACATCTTTGTAGGGAAAGACCTGCGTGTCTATCCAGCGGGCGCACACGCAGGTGCGCCCCTACAGACACCTGTCTTTTATTCCGTATCTAAAAGTAAAACTGCATGAGAGGTTTACCAATTCTCTGCTAGTTCTGGGTTTTGAACCCGGAGCGAGCGGTAAACTGCCTAAGGTGAGTTACGGAATAGGGATGGCGTACAGTGTATAGCGCACATACGCTGCCGTGCTGGCGTCCGCGAGTGTCACCACGATGGGCTGACCTGCCAAGCCTTGCAGGAACGGTACTTCCATACTCATGTTGCACAGCCGCGTCGTATCCCCCGGCGTACCCCAGCGCAGGTTCTCGATGCCTGAGCCATCACAAACCAGCGTAAGCTGTACGTTACGGTAATTGTTCGGCGGGCTGTCAGTCAAATTATTGACGTTCACCACCAGCGTATCGCTCATGTCGCCAAAGGGGAACGACAGCGTTTCGTTGAACAGTCCACCAGAGTCACGGTCAAAGCCAAACGAGAACCCCTCTGTATCGGGCAGCGCAATCGGCAGCGCCCGCAGCGTGTAGCTGATGTAGCTCTCGCTGCTGTTATCGGGCAGCATCACCATCAGGGTTTTGATATTATCGACGTTGCTCATCGGCAGCGTCATCGCGCCGCCGCAGGGATAGGATGAGCCGCCGGGTGTACCCCAGCGCACGAACTCTGCGCCCGTGCCACTGCATTCCAGCATCACCAGCACGTCACGGTAATTGTTGGGTGCCTGGTCGGTGAGGTTGACCATGCCTATCTGGATGGTGTCGCTGTGGTCGCCGCCGGGATAGGACAGCATATCACCCAACTGCCCACCGCCATTCAGGTCAATGCCCATGCCCATCACAGGCGCGTCTTCCGGTGCAATTGGGGCAGCGTGCAGTGTATAGTCCACGTTGCTTTGCGTCGCGCCTATAGGCAGCGCCACCAGCAGCGGTTGGCGATCATAGGTCAATGAGAAGGTAATGCCTGCTGTATCACCGCAGCCGAGCGCCGGGTTATCAGGTGCGCCCCAACGCAGGTTTTCCGCGCCTGCGCCATCACACACCATCGTGATCGCAAAGGGGCGTGCGCCTGCATCGCCGGGGGTCAAGCCGCTGATTGCCAGCAGCACGCGGTCTGTACCATCGCCATCAGGAAAAGAGACCGATTCGCTGAAGTCGCCGACGCCGTTGCCTGTCACTTCAAAGTAGTAGGACGCAGCATCATAAGGCGCGTAATTGGTGCTGACGCCGAGCGCGCTGACGAATTGTCCTGATGTCGCCGCGATGCGCTCACCAGATGGGATAATCTGCAAGGGAAGATCAGCGCACATGCCACCAGCACTCACCACGTCGCTCGAAACCCAGCCCCCTTGTCCTGTGCTGTACACGCGATACCAGCCGTTCGAGGTGCGTGCGTCGGCGGGCAGTGAACTATCGGGCGGCATCACGGCGATGATGGCAGCGCTCAAGCTAGGTTGCACACGCATATTCACGCCGCCTGGATGTGTGGCAGTGATCGTACATTGAACAGTCGATGATGTGGTTTGTACAGAAGTCGATGCGGCAACTTGCGGCTCGTCGACGATGGACAGGCGTACACTGCCCTGCGCATCAGGATTTGTGGAAGATAAGGCGACTTGATACACACCGCTGGCAGGACCAAGGGTGAGGGATGCGCGTTGCATCGAACCGCCGCTGAGTACCGCGACTACCTGTCCCGCATTGTCGAGGATTTCGGCAGTGAAGGGCGTGCCGGGCATGGAAGATTCGAAAAGCAGCGTTGTTGGGTTCGCGGGGTTGGCGTTGAAGCTGTAAACGCGGCGGGTTGCCCCCGGTGGCATATTGACCGTTACAGGCACACCTGTCGGGATGAGTGAGTTTTCGGTGGGTTGGCAGGCACTCAACAGGATGATGAACGCACAGACTGGCATCCACATGAGCGAAGTTGTTTGAGACATAACTTTATTTCCCCCGCCAGACTCGCCGATTTTTTCAGATTTTTTACTATTTACACTCTAGCATTAGATTGAGTTTGGTTTCAGCACGCAAACCATGCGCCTACCTGACGCCAGCCCTACGAACGTTCGTGCGATAGTTAATAGCAAAATAAAAGGCGCAGGAGGGATGTCCTGCACCTTTATGGTTTATCACTGCAATTGTTGAGCTAAGGAGTGGTTCGCACGAAGCAGTAATCCACGAGCAGGTTATCGAAGCGCGAGTTATCGGCGGTGCGCAGTTCAAATCCGTTCAGAGTGATGGGGCTGTTCAACGTAAACGTATAGTCGTTGGGTTCGCGCGCGGGATTGACCGTTGTGCGATAGATCGTGACTTCAGCGCTGGTGGTCGATACGCTGATTTCGTACCAGACTCCTAAGGTGAAGAAGTTCGTGATGGGGTTGTTGCCGGAGAGTTCCGCTTCTGTGGTGCCATCACTCTGCAAAACACGCAGCGACCCCGCCTCAAAGCTCAAAATCAGGTCATTGCCGTTCGCGTCGTGCAGCACCGCTTGAATGCTGCCATCTGCGACCTGCAAGCGGCACGTCAGATCAAGGTTGCCGACCACAGGCTCAGCCTCCGCGATCACGCTCTGCGGACCGACATTGCGGTCATCGGTGACGCGCAAGAAATGGTTGAACTGCGAATCCGGGTCTTGCTCAATGGAAAAACTCGCCGATCTGCCCACTGCTTCCCAGGGCACAAGCGGGAGGTTTTCAAAGTGATTGGAGTACGGCAGAATGGGCTGGACGCTGAAATCATCGAAGCGCACAGCACCGTTGGGGTCGATGTTTTGCAGGATGATTTCGCCGCCGGGCAAACTGCGCTGGCTGCTCAGGTTGACGGCGAACAGCAGCACATGATCCATAAATACATAAACACGATCTCCTTGCAACCACAGAGTCACAGCGCGCCACACGCCCACTCCGGGAACAAAGTTCACGTTGCGCATACGCGGCGACGTTGACGGCGTGAGCGCACTGATAAAGGTGTTCACGTCGCTGGCATCTGAGTCGCCGAGATAGTATTTGAAGTTATACGAATCGTCGTAAATTTCTAATGCTTCGTAGCCTGCCTGCCCACCTTCCAGCGGCGCGCTGCGGAAGATAATGCGCGCGCCGGACGAGTCATCTTCCATATATATTTTAAAGTTCAGCACGAAGTCAGGCATGGTCAGCCATTCTGGCTGTTCGCCACCCAACACCGTAATTGGCGCGCTGGCACGACCTTCGCCAAGCAGATAGCTGTTGCCGCCATCAGCTTCGATGCGCCACGCTTCACTGTCGAACTCACCCCACTGTGCGAGGCTGCTCTCATCGTCAAAGGTTTCGAGGAAGGGCAGCGTGCCGGGTAGGGGTGTAGGCGTGAATGTCGGTGTGGGCGTCTCGGTAGGCGTTGGCGTATTGGTCGGCGTGTCAGTAGAGGTGGGAGTAGGCGTCGCCGTTGCCGATGGCGTGTTGGTTGCCGTCGCCGATGGCGTAAAAGTATCCGTCGGCATGGGTGTATTCGTGGGCGTGTTGGTGGGTGTATTGCTAGGCGTCAGTGTATAGGTTGCGGTGTTGGTGGGCGTATTGCTCGGCGTGGACGTTGGCGTGCGACTTGGCGTTAGTGTCACCTCAGGAATGATTGTTGAATTGCCTGCTACGCTGATGGCGCGCGTGTTGGCAATCCAGCCTCGTCTACCGTTGGGCAAAATCACCTGATACCAGTCCCCGTCAGCGCTGACGGCAACAATATCCAGCGACTCTCCCGGTTCTAAGGTGGCAAGCTGCTCAAAATCTGCTCCGGGACCCACGTAAACAGGCAGCGCACGGCTGATAGCGACGACGGGCGTTGCCGGTGTTGCCGTATCCGTCGGTGGGCGTGTGGCGGTAGGCGTGCGCGTGGGCTGCGGCGTATCGCCAGGGGTTTGCGTCTCAGTCGGCGTGTTACTTTCCGTTGCTGTCGAAACGCTGGGCTGCGTAACGCCTGCCGCGACACTGGTTTCCGTCGTTTCCGCTGTTGGCGTCAGCGTAGGTGTCGGTGGAGTTCGCCCCAAAAACATGATTGCCGAGATACCCAGCGCAATCACCCCTAATGCACCCACCAGCAGCCAGGGCGCGCGCGATGCAGGCGACTTGACTTTGGTTTGCGATGACACTAATTCCGTAGGGCGTTCTTTGGTGGATGGAAGGACGGCGGTTGCGGCGTCAGGTGGTGCGTCGCCGCGCGTTCCTTCAAAGCCGCGCATCGTGGCATCGAGTTCTACTTTGCGACTTTCGCGCGATTTGCGGATTTCTTCGGCGTGCTTTTGTGCTGCGCTGCGCAGTTTCGT
>CALMZT010001018.1 GCA_937870805.1 uncultured Chloroflexota bacterium | reverse complement strand
TAAAGATCATCCACCAAGCCCACTGCTGCAAGATAAATGTCCAGATAAACCACACCACCAAGCCCGCGATTGCGCCCACAATGCCATCCACCCAGCGGCTCATGTTCTGCGTTTGGCGGAACAGATAGGTCACGATAAAGGCAAGCAGCCCTGCGGTGAAGATCGCGTTTCCAGCTAACTGAGCGATCACCGTTTGCAGCACATTATCGGCAGTGAGCGTGCTGGGGTCGGCTACCGATGTGAGTCCGGCGATGAGGCTGGCGCTGGCAATTTGCCATGCGCCTTCCGGGAAGTTCCCTTTCCAGCCAGAATACAACGCGCGCAGCAGTGCCGCCGCTGGCAGCGCATATTGTCCACCCAATTGAATCAACCCTAGCAGCGCAGTGACAACCGTTTGTTGGTCAATTTGTAAACCGTTCACGTTGCTTCTTTCTAAGTGAGAAAGGCGAGTCCAGAATGTAAAGGTGACTCTTATATCATAAATCTAATTATCACTATACAAGAAAATAGGCGAATTCAACATTCGCTTGTTCTACGATTAGGTTACGATTTTGTATATTTTTGCCAAACTCAGCGCATCATCGCCCGATAAACATTCACCGTATCGGCGGCGATTTGCTCATGCGTGAAATGTGCCAGAACGCGCGCGCGTCCCGCCTCGCGGATTCGTATGTAAAGCGCAGAATCGGTTTGTAGACGCTTCAGCGCGCTCGTCAGCGCTGCAATGTCGCCTTCAGGGAAAATCAGCCCACCATCACCAATCACGTCAGGAATCGCGCCGCTGTCCGAGCCAACGACGGGCA
This sequence comes from uncultured Chloroflexota bacterium, assembly GCA_937870805.1. Classification (GTDB taxonomy): domain Bacteria; phylum Chloroflexota; class Anaerolineae; order Aggregatilineales; family Phototrophicaceae; genus JACAER01. Next base: position 1,034 of record CALMZT010001018.1, on the reverse strand, counting down.
CACCGCTGGACATGGCTTCGACCAGCACGCGCCCAAACTGCTCCTTCCAATTGGCACGTGTCAGCGACGGTAAGACCAAAACATCAATTTCATGATACTGCGCAGGCATATCGGTAGAGGCAATCCAAGGCTTAAAGTCCACACAGTCGCTGATGCCAAGCTGCGCGGCTTGCGCTTCCAACGCCTCACGCTGCGGACCGCTGCCGAGAATGTACAACCGCCAATCGCCTGACAATTTTGAAGCGGCTTCAATCAGCAAATGCACGCCTTTTTCCTCGACCAGACGCCCAAAATAGCCGATGGTAAATGGATGATGAGGTCTTTCAGCGGACATAAATAGGTTCGCATCTGTACCAAACTGCGGAATCACGCTGATCGGCGCGGTGTAACCCTTCGCGCGCCAGACTTCGGCAGCGCTGTCTGTGCCAGCAAGCGCGTGCTGCACATTTGCCAGCACCCACTTTTCGCCCCATGAAAACGGAGGCGGATAGCGGCGGCAGATATTTTGCCACGTGAAAAACAATGTCCGCGCTCCTACACGCTGCGCCCAGAACAACGCCTGCCACGCCGCGAGGTTGTACGGTTCTTCGTCAATATGCACGATGTCCGGTTGAAAGCGGCGCATGTGCTCGCCCAGGTTGCCGTAAAAATGCATGTGAAAATCACCGTTGCGGTAGATGGGCAGCACTTCCAGCCGATAGCCCTGCGTATAAACGCGCTCCAGGGGCGTTTCGCCGCGTTCGTCCTGCCACGACGGCGGCACCAGCGTCAGCAGATCAACACCCAAGCGCGCAATTTCTTCCAGTTTGCGCTGGTAAATGCCGACGATGCAGGCTTTGGAGAGCATGAGAACGCGCATAGGCAGCGATTCAATCATTCGTCATTAACGTAAGCTGTGTTCATTCTGCCATTGTAGACAGCACCTTGTAAACCTCAAGACCCCCTTTTCATATCATCGTGCTATAATCGTCCCCAATAAAATGATTGGGAACTATCCCATCGGGGAGCAATTAAACCATGATGGACATTAATCA